>CASDSC010000018.1 GCA_949283215.1 uncultured Alistipes sp.
ACCGAATAATCTATTTACGTTTAACTTCTACGGTTTCATATCCTTCGACAATATCGCCCACACGAATATCGTTGTAACTTTCGATATTCAGACCACATTCGAGACCCGAAGTAACCTCTTTGACATCGTCCTTGAAACGCTTGAGTGAACCTAACTTACCAGTGTACACCACGATACCATCCCGAATCACTCGGATCGGCGTATTGCGGGTAATTTTTCCTTCGCGGACAATACATCCAGCCACCATTCCCACTTTCGTAATCTTGAAAGTCTCGAGCACTTCGACAGAACATACAATCTCCTCTTTCGTCTCTGGCGCAAGCATACCTTCGATCGCATCTTTGATATCGTTAATCGCATCATAGATGATCGAATAGAGTCGAATCTCTATCTCTTCCTTCTCAGCAATCTTACGCGCACTCGCAGAGGGCCGCACCTGGAAACCGACGATAATCGCATTCGAGGCAGCTGCCAACAACACATCCGATTCCGAGATCTGACCAACCGCCTTGTGAATTACATTGACTTGTACCTCCTCTTTCGACAACTTGATCAATGAGTCGGTCATCGCCTCAATCGAACCATCCACATCGCCCTTAACCACTATATTCAGTTCCTTGAAGTTACCAATCGCGATACGGCGACCGATCTCATCCAGCGTAATATGCTTCTGGGTGCGAAGACCTTGCATACGTTGCAACTGCTCTCGCTTATTAGCAATATCGCGTGCTTGACGGTCGTCATCCATCACATTGAACGTATCACCTGCCTGCGGCGCACCGTTCAAACCGAGAACAAGGACTGGTGTCGAAGGAGGTGCTTCCTGTACGCGTTGGCCGCGCTCATTGAACATCGCCTTGACACGTCCTGAATGGATACCCGCCAACATTACGTCACCTACATGCAACGTTCCGTTCTGCACCAACACTGTAGCCACATAGCCACGACCTTTATCCAAAGACGATTCGATCACCGTTCCAGTTGCCTTACGATTGGGATTTGCCTTCAAATCAAGGAACTCGGCTTCCAACAACACCTTCTCTAGCAATTTATCGAGATTGATACCTTTCTTAGCCGAAATCTCTTGGGATTGATACTTGCCTCCCCAGTCTTCGACCAGGTAATTCATTGCGGCAAGTTCTTCCTTGATCTTCTCCGGATTCGCACCTTCCTTATCGATCTTATTGATCGCAAATACCATCGGCACACCAGCAGCTGTGGCGTGATTGATCGCCTCCACAGTTTGCGGCATCACATTGTCGTCAGCCGCAACGATGATTATGGCAACATCCGTAACTTTCGCACCACGAGCACGCATGGCAGTAAACGCTTCGTGACCCGGTGTATCAAGGAACGTGATCCGACGACCGTCGAGCATCACACTATAGGCACCAATATGCTGCGTAATACCGCCGGCTTCTCCCTCAATCACATTGGTTTTACGAATATTGTCGAGCAACGAGGTTTTACCGTGATCGACGTGACCCATCACCGTCACAATCGGCGGACGAGGCACCAAATCTTCCGGACTGTCCTCCTCGGCATCAATAGCCTCCTGCGTCTCTACCGTTACGAACTCGATCTTATAGCCAAACTCCTCTGCCACAACGACCAATGCCTCTGCATCAAGACGTTGGTTGATCGAAACCATAAGCCCGAGATTCATACATGCTGTAATAACCTCTGTTACGGGCACATCCATCATCGTTGCCAATTCGCTCACCGTCACAAATTCCGTCACCTTCAGAATTGACCTTTCGCCCTCAAGACGCTCCTGCTCTTCACTCAGACGCGCAGATATCGCCTCCCGTTTATCTCGGCGGTACTTGGCACTCTTCGACTTAGCCCCTTTGGCCGTCAAACGAGCCAATGTATCCTTAATCTGTTTCTGCACATCCTCATCGCTCACCTCCACATGTACGGCCGGACGCGCTGGACGTGCACCCTTCTTTTTGTTGTTATCGCGATTGAACGCTGGACGGTTGCCTCCCTGGCCGGACCGATCGGGGCGTTGTCCCCCTCCTGAGGCAGATTGCCCGCCCGCCGGACGACCTCCACCCTGGGCGGCATTCGTCAGATCAACTTTATCCTTGGTAATACGCTTACGCTTTTCACGGCGTCCATGATTATCACTCCTATTACGGCTGAATTGACCCACATCGATCTTACCCAAGACCTTAGGACCTGTCAATTTTTCCCCGTCGCCGGGACGGAATACATTCTGATCATCGGCTGCCACCCGTTCATCGTATGTCTGTTGCTGAATCACAGGCTGCTTCTGAACTTCAGGCTTCTCAACCGGATTGACAACCTTGACTGGAGCAACCGGCTCTTCCTTCGGGGCTGGAGTGACAGGCTTTGCGACCTCCTGCTCGGGAGCTTTTTCCGTGGTAACAGGTGCCGGAGCAGGTTCTTCCGAAACTGCTGGCGATGCAGCCGGCGCAGTATTCGTGATCGGTTTCCCTGTCTTGATATCTATTTTTCCAAGGATCTTCGGCGTTTGTCTAATAGCCGCTACCTCATTCTGAACACTGATAACGCCGCTTTTGATAATAACCTCCTCTTTAAAATCATCCTCTCGGCCGACTTTTCCTTCCTTCTTATCACCGAGCGACACACTTTCCTGCTTAAGATTGATCTTTTCTCGGAACGAATCTCGCTCTCCCCCGCGGTTACCACCGAACTCCTTATCCAGAACAGCATAAACCGACGGCTCGATTATCGTACTTGGCGAATTGTCGAGCTTGATCCCTTTCTTATCAAGGAATTCGATAATCGTATTCTGTCCCACTTTGAACTCGCGTGATACCTGATGGAGGCGCAATCTTTTTACATTTGACATATTATACTGTTTTTCGGCGTTTCGTCTTTATCTATATTACGGCATTTCCAGCTCCGGAAAAATGTGAGGAGCCTTTTCAAAAACTATTCAAATTCAGACTTAAGGATAGCAACCACTTCTCGAACGGTCTCTTCCTCAAGATCTGTACGACGGGCCAATTCATCGACGGGTAATTCGAGTACGCTCTTGGCCGTATCGCAACCGATACTTTTCAACTGATCGATGATCCATTGATCGATCTCATCGGAGAATTCATCAAGGGCAACATCTTCCTCCTCGATCTCACGGTAGACATCGATATCATATCCTGTCAACATACTGGCTAACCGGATATTCAGACCTCCTTTACCAATCGCCAGGGACACTTCATTCGGCTTGAGATAAACAGCTGCTGTCTTTTTCTCCTCATCCAAATTGATCGATGACACTTTGGCAGGATTGAGCGCTCGTTGAATCAACAGTTGGGTATTGGATGTCCAGTTGACCACATCGATATTCTCGTTACGCAACTCCTTGACGATAGAATAGATACGAGATCCTTTCATTCCAACGCAGGCACCGACCGGGTCAATCCGTTCATCATACGACTCAACGGCTACTTTAGCCCGTTCGCCGGGGATACGGACAATCTTCTTAATGGTTATCAAACCGTCATAGATCTCGGGCACCTCCAGTTCGAAAAGACGTTGCAAAAACTCGGGAGCCGTACGAGACAAGATGATCACAGGATTGTTGTTACGCATCTCGACCTTGGATACTATGGCACGTACCGTATCGCCTTTTCGGAAAAAGTCGCTCGGTATCTGTTCCGATTTGGGCAGAATCAATTCGTTCTCCTCATCATCGAGAATCAGCACCTCTTTTTTCCATGCCTGATACACCTCGCCTGTGATAATCTCTCCCACTTTGTCCTTATATTTATTATACAGGTTGGCTTTCTCGAGGTCCAGAATGCGCGAGGCCAGGTTTTGACGCAACGCCAAAACCGATCGACGTCCAAAATCAGACAATTTGATCTCATCGGCAACCTCCTCACCGACCTCATAGGTCGGGTCGATCTTACGTGCCTCGGTGAGCGAGATCTCCTGGTTGGGATTCTCTACGGCACCATCTTCTACAATGGTGCGATTACGCCATATTTCCAGGTCTCCTTTCTCAGGATTGATAATCACATCGAAATTCTCATCGGTTTCATACGTCTTGATCAACATATGACGGAACACATCTTCCAACACGCCGATCATCGTACTTTTATCGATGTTTTTCAGCTCTTTAAATTCTGCAAATGTGTTTATCAGATTCAGATTGTCCATTGCTGTTATTCTTATGTTTATTTATTTTTCGCTTCTTTTTCAGCTTTATTTAAACTCTATATGCTCCCGCGTTGTCTTGATCTCCGCCAACGGTATCTCGCGCACAGTGACTACTTCTTGCTTTCGCTTCTTCCCCTCAACAGCTACTTTCTCCGTATATTCTAACGTTAGCGCATCCTCTGTCGCATGGCGCAACGTCGCCACAAGTTTCGTCCCATTTTTCAACACAACTTCGACCTTTTTTCCTATCAACTTAAGGTACTGGCGCAATGTCTTCAAAGGCTGACCTACCCCCGACGATGCAACTGTCAACTCGAAATCTTCAACATCCCGATCAAAAGCCTCTTCAATCGCACGGTTCAGCGCGATACATTGCTCTATACTCACAGCCGTATCACTATCGATGAGCAACTCGATCTCATTCGCTGGAGTTTGTGTTAACGACACAATGAACAGATCTGTATGCGCTATCTGTTCTTCAGCGATTGCACGCAGCTTATCTAAATCAATCATAGCCTACAAAATCACTTTATTCACACCAGACAAATACAACACACAATTTAGATCATGCCGTATCTTACCCTATGATTCTTAGTGTCTGGTACAGAAAGAGGGGACTAACGTCCCCTCCTTCGATCCCTTGTAACGGTACAAATATAGGTATTTTATCCGAAACCTGCAAATAAGACTAAAAAAAGACATTTTTATACCATCTTACTCTACGACGGACAAAACACACATTTTATCACAGGTTATTCAATTTCATCACCCGCCTTACTGGTATTATACGGTTTAAGAATACCGCGTTTCGATGCCCGAATAAAACCGATGATCTCGTCACGCTCCGCACTCTGAGGAAATTGGGCTTCTACCATATCGCATGCCTTGCCGTATGCGTAGCCACTTTGGAAGATGATACGGAACATATCCTGAATCTCGGTAATTTTTTCCGCTGTAAAACCCCGGCGCCGCAACCCGATAAAATTGGCACCCACAAACGAAAGGGGCAAATGCGCCGCCTTTACAAAAGGAGGAACATCCTTGCTCACCAAAGACCCTCCGCTCAACATTGCATGAGCTCCAATCCGGCAGAACTGATGGACCGCTGTGTGCCCTCCCAGAATAGCCCAATCACCGATTTCCACCTCCCCGGCCAGCGATACTCGATTGACCAGCACGCAATTACTCCCGACCACACAGTCATGACCCACATGCACATAGGCCATAATCAAATTATTACTACCGATTACGGTTTTGCCTTTGGCGGCCGTTCCTCGACTTATCGTCGCACACTCTCGTATCGTATTGTTATCCCCCATCTCAACGGTCGTATATTCGCCCCGAAATTTGAGGTCCTGGGGTATGCCGGCAACTACGGCTGCCGTATGTATCTTACAATTCTTACCTATTCGGGCTCCGTCATACACAACGGCTCCAGGACCGATCCAGCAATCATCGCCGATCTCGACATCTCCCGAAATATATGCGAAAGGTTCAACGGTAACGTTTTTGCCCAGCCGGGCTTCAGGATGAACGTACGCTAAAGGACTGATCATACTATTGTGAGGATTAACGAGGTTTATTTATTTTTTGCTATTTGGGCCATCAACTGCCCTTCGGTGGTCAACTGCCCTCCGACGTATGCCTTGGCATCCATATACACCATACCGCGACGGATCGGAGCTGTAAGCGTCAATTCAAACATCAAGGTATCACCTGGAACCACTTTGTGTTTGAATCGCACACCGTCAATCCGAAGGAAATAGGTCGAATAATGTTCCGGATCAGGTACCGTACTCAAGGCCAGGATACCTCCGCACTGCGCCATAGCCTCGACAATCAGTACCCCGGGCATCACAGGCTCCTCAGGAAAATGCCCGACAAAGAACGGCTCGTTCATTGTCACATTCTTGATACCTACTACCGTTGTGGAATCAAGATGAATGATCTTATCAACCAATAAGAAAGGAGGCCGGTGAGGCAATATTTTCCGAATCTGATTGATGTCATATACTGGAGGAACCGTCGGATCGTACGTGAAACGTGATTTCCCTACATCGCGACGGATATTCTTCTTGACAATCTTCGCCAACTCTGTATTAGCCTGATGTCCTGGACGTGTAGCCACTACACGACCCTGAATCCGGGTACCAATCAATGCCAGATCGCCTACGATATCCAATAACTTGTGACGGGCTGGTTCATTTGTAAAGCGCAATTCGAGATTATTGAGATAACCACTCGATGTCACCTTAATGTCTTTTCTGCCGAATAATTCGGAGAGCCGCTCCATTTCTGATGCTTCAGGAGCCTTCTCTACAACAACAATCGCATTATCCAGATCACCTCCCTTGATCAGATTGAGCTTGATCAGCGGCTCCAACTCGTGCATGAACACAAAAGTCCGACAGGGTGCGACTGCTTCAGGAAACTGAGACAAATCATCCAATACGGCATACTGATTGCCCAACACCTTCGAATTATAATCGATATGCACGCTCACACTGAATTTCTCATCCGGGTAGATCGTTAGGCTAACCCCCTTTTCAGGAATCGAGAAAGTTGTCTTTTCACTAACACGATACACCTTCAACTCTGCATCCTGCTCCTCAACACCAACCTCTGCTATACGTGCCACATATTCACGGGCTGAACCATCCATGATCGGAACCTCGGGACCATCGATCTCGATCAGCGCATTATCAACGCCCGAACCCCACAAGGCCGCCATCACATGTTCGATCGTACTGATCTTAAAAGTACCGTTCCCAATCGTTGTACCGCGCGATGTATCAATCACATAATCGGCCAACGCCTCAATTTCTGGCTGACCCTCAAGATCAGTCCGTTTGAATTTAATCCCGTGATCGGGTCCTGCCGGGTTGACGCGCATCGTCACACCAACCCCCGTATGAAGTCCTTTTCCGCAAAAAGTAAGCGGAGCTTTCAGCGTCTTTTGTTTACAAGTCATGCTTACACACTATAGGGTACGTAAAAAAATATTTTAACGGCAAAGGTAGGATTTTTTTGATATAAAGCCAGTTTTAAATGCATAAAACTTTCAATCTTAAGTCAAATCATCACATTCAATACAGGAATGACACTTGCATTGTTGCATTCGGGAAACTTTCGTATCTTTGCCCCAACCGGCGTTCCGGAAACTTGAATTGTGGCACCGGGCAGATCCGATGGAAGAGCTGATAAATAAACAACAAACTCCGCACATAAAGGGAAAGGCATCCGTTCCGAACGAAAATCCCGTCCGGAAACAATCGCCAAAACAGGTAAATGCTGCACAAAAACAGCCAAACTCTTCGTCTACCGCAAACAGAAAAAATGAGGCCTCGAAGCGTCAACGAATCAGACTCCCCTTCGAAAAACGGAAAAGCGATATCGGAGAATGGGCATACGACCATCGGGTAGGTCTTTGCGTAACGGTCATTCTCTATCTCATTGCGGGGATCCTATTCATCTCAGCCAAAATCATGATCAATAAACGCCCCCCACAATCTTATATCATGGTTGAGGTTTTGCCCGAGCCCATAGCTGAAATCAAACCCGAAGAGCAACAACTACAACAGGCGCACGCCGACGATTTCTCAGACGTACGAAACCGCACTTCGAACGAAAATGCCAGCGAAAGTGCAAATGACCGGCAGACTCCTGACCGGTTAACGGATGAACTGGCTGAAGAATTGGCTGGAGACCAACGAGAGATCGAAGGTAAATTGAGGGCCAACAGGGAAAGTTTCGAAAAAAGCCTGAGCGAGGAACAGGCAATCCGAGATGGAAAAAAGAAAGAAAACGACCAAACGACAGACCAACAAGATGTGAAAGTAAAAGGAAAGGTTACCGTATCCTTCTCGTTCAAGAATCCGGTGCGCACATCACGCTATCTGCATGTCCCGGCATACCGTTGCATGGGAGGTGGGGAAGTCACGGTCATCGTCACGCTCAACCGCAACGGAAACGTCACTTCGGCCTCTATAGACAAGACCCAATCAAACGGAGATGGCTGCATGTTCGAGGAAGCGATCGCTGCGGCCAAACGCTCCAGATTCAATATCGACGCCTCGGCCCCTGCAAAACATGAAGGAACGATCAGCTACATCTTCATTCCGCAATAGCATCTAATCTTTCCCGCAAGATTTCCATAACAGATTTACCAAATCTACTATTTATCCTAATCGGAAACCTTCAGCACAGCACACACCATAAAGATTGAAGGATTGCCGCAGACAAAACAACACGGAACTCACAGCAACCTCATCCAACATATGCACCAAACAATTATCCACAGTCTCCTCTCGTAGACTACCCAGATTTGTCCGCGGAATTTTCGATTTTTAAATATTCACTCTATATTTGCGCCCGGTCCGAAAATTTCGACTACAGGACCAAGAACCAAACAAAATATTATGTCTTACAATTTATTAAAAGGAAAAAAAGGATTAATCTTCGGAGCGCTCAACGAACAGTCGATCGCATGGAAAGTGGCTGAACGTGCTGTCGAAGAAGGTGCTGAAATCGTATTAACCAACACCGCCGTATCGATCCGCATGGGTACGATCAATCAACTGGCTGAAAAATGCAATGCCATTGTCGTCCCTGCTGACGCCACAAACGTTGCCGATCTGGAAACACTCATCGACAAAACAATGGAGCATTTCGGCGGAAAATTCGACTTCATCCTGCATTCGATCGGTATGTCGCCCAACGTACGGAAAGGACGTACGTACGATGACCTCGATTATGACTATTTGGCGAAAACACTCGATATATCTGCCATCTCATTCCACAAAGTCATTCAGGTAGCCCGCAAGAAAGATGCCCTCAATGACTGGGGTTCAATCGTGGCTCTCACATATATCGCTGCGCAGCGTACCCTCTATGGATACAACGACATGGCCGATGCAAAAGCCCTGCTCGAATCGATCGCCCGCAGTTTTGGATACATTTATGGCCGAGAAAAAAAGATCCGTATCAATACCGTATCGCAATCACCAACTCCTACAACCGCAGGAAACGGCGTAATGGGACTCGGAGATTTGATGGATTTTGCTGAACGTATGTCGCCGCTCGGAAATGCATCGGCACTCGACTGCGCAAACTATGTCATTACGCTCTTCTCTGACCTGACACGCAAAGTAACCATGCAGAATCTGTTCCATGACGGAGGTTTCTCGAGCATGGGTATGAGTCGACGTGCAATGAAAACATACGAGAAAGGTCTCGACAATATCGATTTCAACGACGTCAAGAAAAAATAAACACCAATATATTTTGTAAACAACACGTCCGGCTTGTCTCATGATCAGGTCGGACTTGTTACATATACAAGTATCTATAACTATCTCCTTTCTCACAGATTAC
>CASDSC010000019.1 GCA_949283215.1 uncultured Alistipes sp.
ATTTTTGAAATAATAAATGAGGTGCATGCAACGTTCCTTCACTGTTTCTGCTCTTTTAGGGGTGAAAGCGTCGGTTTTCAACTATTTCTTTTAATTTTGTCACTCAATTTTACTGTTTTGCTTACATGAAAAAGATCGGTTCGTTTTTATTAGGTACAGTCGCTTTATTGACAGGGTGTAGCGGTGGCGCGGATTTTTCTGGCTCAAAGTATGATACTGCCGAGGAAATGTATGTGCAAATATCAACTCAGAATGCAATCGCTTTGGACCCTATGAATGTGGCGATGCGGCTGAATACGTTGTTGATTGAGGCGGATAAGCAGGGATTGTCGATTGTGGATGATGATATTGTATTGACTAATAATAATATCAGGTTAGATATCAAGAGAAAGATGTTCGGGTTTGGAACTCGATTCAAAGAGTTGGCTCCAGGTGAATACAGTATCTATTATTTGTCGAATTATCAACCGGGTGTGAATGAGGATAATACCCGTTACGGAACGATCATTATCAATACCGGAGGAAAATATCTGAATGACTTGGGCCCGGGAGAGTATTGGACCGTTCGGGCTGGAGATGATTTGAAGTCGGAGGGGATTGTTAAAATTGAGTATCCCGATTTTAAAATCTCTCGTATTCAGAATAATCAATGGAACCTTTCATTCGAGGGTTGTGCCGTGTATTGGTTGACCACAAGTAAGGAGGATTGCTCGAACTGGAATGGTGAGTATGTGGTGACACAGAGGTCCGGCGATCAAAGTTATTTTTCGATGACTACAGCCGAATATGAATTGGACGGTGAAAGTTGGGGACGTAGTGCATTTTATACCGATCAGTTTAAAACCGAAATTGTGACTCCCCTGGTATATAAATACGCTGATTGCGGCTATCGTCTGACTGTTGAGGGTGAAGAAAAATATATACTGGATGATGAATCGCAGAAGTACCCTACAGTGACCGCTGTATATACTCCTCATGAGTCTAAATCATGTGCGTATGTCATCTTCTTGAGTTACGAAGGTGTGACAGGCGCTATTGATATCATTTTCTCTGAGGATACAGAATCCAATCAGTAAGTGGTATTGTTATAGGATTGAACCATTGCGTCTATAAAAACGGACTGCTCACAGAAAATTGAGTAGTCCGTTTTTCTTTGGTCAGAATTGTACCCGGCATTTGAATTCTCGCAAATATTGACGATATTTGTCATTCATTATAGTTTATGCTGTTCCTTAAAAGAAAAGCGCATATGTTAAACGGAGGAAGATCTAAAATTAGCGATCTGTTGCGTACCGAGCAACGGAATATTGATGTGGTGGTCAAAGGTTGGGTGAGAACCAAACGTGGCAATAAAAATGTCGCTTTCATCGCGTTGAACGATGGTTCGACGATTCATAATATTCAAGTAGTGGTTGATCCCGCGGCTTTCGACGAGGAGTTGCTTAAATCGATTACGACGGGAGCTTGTGTGCGGGTCAACGGCGTGTTGGTCGATTCCGTGGGCTCGGGACAACCCGTTGAGGTGCAGGCTCGTGAAATCGAACTGTATGGCGGGGCCGATCCCAATGTATATCCTCTGCAGAAAAAAGGTCATTCGTTGGAATTCTTGCGCGAGATTGCCTATCTGCGTCCGAGAACCAATACCTTCGGAGCCGTATTGCGTATCCGCCATGCTATGGCGTATGCAATTCATAAATATTTCAACGACCATGGTTTCTATTATCTCCATACGCCCCTGATCACAGGATCCGACGCAGAAGGTGCCGGCGCGATGTTTTCGGTAACGACGCTCGATCTGAACAACGTGCCCAAGGATGCGGAGGGTAAAGTCGATTATTCGCAGGACTTCTTCGGAAAACCGTGCAACCTGACTGTCTCGGGTCAGCTCGAAGGTGAACTCGGCGCGCTGGCTTTAGGACAGATCTATACGTTCGGACCTACGTTCCGGGCCGAAAATTCGAACACGCCTCGTCACTTGGCTGAATTTTGGATGATCGAACCCGAAATCGCCTTTTACGAACTCGAGGACAATATGGAGTTGGCCGAGGATTTCCTCAAGTATCTGATCCGGTATGCTCTCGACCATTGTATGGATGACCTCGAGTTCCTCAACAAAATGTTCGACGACGGATTGATCGAACGACTCAACTTCGTATTGGCGCATGATTTTGTCCGGTTGGATTATTCCGAAGGTATTGAGATCTTGATGAAAAGCGGAAAGAAATTTGAATTCCCGGTCAGCTGGGGGCTTGATCTCCAAAGCGAACATGAGCGTTATCTCGTCGAGGAACATTTCAAAAAACCTGTGATCCTGATCAATTACCCGAAAGAGATCAAGGCGTTCTATATGAAATTGAATGATGATGGCAAGACTGTCCGTGCAATGGATGTGCTCTTCCCAAAAATTGGCGAGATTATTGGAGGGTCGCAAAGGGAAGAAAATTACGACAAATTGCGCCAGCGGGTAGAAGAATTGGGTATCCCCGAGAAAGACGTTTGGTGGTATCTCGATACACGAAGGTTCGGAACAGCTCCTCACAGTGGATTCGGTCTCGGATTCGAACGTCTGTTGCTGTTTGTGACGGGTATGGCCAATATCCGTGATGTGATACCTTTCCCGCGTACTCCTAAAAATGCGGAGTTTTAGTCACGTTTCGGGATCGGAGCAATCTGTCGAAGTGTCGAATTATGTCGTAAAACGAGTTGGCTTATGGCAAATATGAATCAACGTCAGGTGCAGAAAATGCTCCAAAAACTTTCTCCGCAACAGATTCAAATGATCAAGTTGCTCGAACTGCCGGCAATGCAGCTCGAACAGCGTATCAAACAGGAAATTGAAGAGAATCCTGTACTTGATGAAGAAACTGCTGAGGAGAACTCTGAGGAAGAAAATGAGCCCAAAGAGGTTTCGGTCGATGAGTATTTTCGCGAAGACGATACCCCGAGCTATAAGTATCATGCCAACAATTATTCCAAAGACGACCAGCATCGTCCGATGTATATTTCGGAAGGAATGACGTTCCAGGAATATCTCGAACAGCAACTCGGATTTAAAAATCTGAGTGCGCATGAGATGGTAATCGCCAAATATTTGATCGGTAGTCTTGACGACGATGGGTATTTGCGGCGCGATATGGAAGCCGTGATTGATGACATTGCATTCAGTTTAGGAATAGAGACCGATAAAAACGAACTGGAAAAGATTTTGCATGTGATTCAACAACTTGAACCTGCTGGTGTCGGTGCCCGCACGTTACAGGAATGTCTGTTGTTACAACTTGATGCAAAACCCAATCCAGATCGTATTCAACTATTGGCTCGGAAGGTGCTGACCAATTATTTTGACGAATTTATCCGTAAACATTACGAAAAACTGATGGCACGTCTCGGTGTGGGCGAGGAGGATTTTCGGGCGGTGATCGATGAAATTCTGCGGCTCTCTCCAAAACCGGGCGCATTGTACAGTGATGGCCGTAATGAGATGCAGCCCTATATCGTGCCCGATTTTATACTCGATTATCATAACGGAAATTTTGAATTGAGTCTTAATTCATATAGTATTCCCGAGGTGAAAATCAACCGCCGTTATCTGGAAATGATCCGTGAAATGGCCAGTAAAAATGGAAAGGAATCCGATAAGGAGGCAATGCAATTTGTCAAAAATAAGATTGATTCGGCAAAATGGTTCATCTCGGCAATCAAACAGCGGCATGATACGTTGATGCACACGATGACCGAAATCTTGAATTATCAACGGGACTATTTTGTCGATGGAGACCAAAGTAAATTGAAGCCGATGATCTTGAAGGATATCGCCGATCGCACTTCCCTTGACGTGTCAACTATCTCGCGTGTGGTGAACAGTAAATACATTCAGACGCATTTCGGAATAATTCCTCTTAAGCAACTTTTTTCCGAGGCAATGCAGACTGACAGCGGGGAAGAAGTTTCTTCGTACGAGATCAAGAAAATATTGTCTGAGTGTATCGAACAAGAAGATAAACGTAAACCGTTGACAGACGAAGTGTTAATGGATATTCTCAATAATAAGGGGTACCATATTGCACGCCGTACGGTGGCCAAATATCGCGAAATGTTGGGGATTCCTGTGGCCCGTTTACGTAAACAGTTGTAAAAGCCCATTGTCTGATCATGATGCGGAGCATAAGGTCAAGATAAGGGGAGCGTGTCATTGAGGACGGTTAAGGGAATATTGTCGCGGCTTGCGGACTACGTGTGTCGTTTGTATAATGCCATTGGATGTCAATGGTAAGTAGTTTGGATAGGCTTTCTCGAATGATGGTGTAAAACATTCGGGAAAGTCTATTATCTTTGCCTGATACGTAGAAGGTTTGGCGATATCGGAAACCGTCAAACAGAATAGATCGAGGATTATGAATGAATATACAAAATGGGTGGATCGCGTGTGTCGTGCGTTGTCGATCGCGCTGCATCCCTTTATGATACCTACTTATGCAATCTTGATCCTGTTGTTCGGTACAACCGTGGTGTCGCATGTCCCCATGGCGTTGAAAGGCTTTTTCATCGCGATTGCCGTTGCGAATACGATTCTTTTGCCTGCTGTCGCAATATGGATCCTGAAGCTGTTTGGCATTATACAGAGCCTCTCGTTACAAGATCAGCGGGATAGGATTATTCCTATTGGTATTGTGGCACTATGTTATTTTCTCTGTGCCATGATGCTGTCCGATGTGGCGGGAGCATTTTTGTTGAGACGTTTCTTATTTGCCGCAATGGCGTGCGTCTTGTTGGCTTTCGTCGTCAACTTTTTCTGGAAAATCAGCCTCCATATGATTGGTATGGGGGGATTGGTCGCTATGTTGGTATTGATGAATGCCTCCGGTTTCGGTCAATTGGTGTGGACTACCTTGTTATTCTTGTTGTTGTCGGGTGCTTTGGGTAGTGCGCGTCTCTATCTTGGATCCCATAACTTAGCACAGGTGACTGCCGGATTCTGTGGTGGTTTCGCGGTGGCTACTCTGGCTATTCTATTTATTCCGTAATGGCTGGAGAATAAGACGTCTGCGGAGGGCTACTTCTCTTATGTGATCGAATAACGGGTCTGTGTCGAGAAAAAGTCAGAAGAATTAAAAGTTCCATATTAATATGTAAAAAACACCCGGTAGTATGGGCTACCGGGTGTTTTCGTTCAATTATATTGGTTTTATTGGGTGAGGCTGTCTAGTGCCCGGTCGATTCGGGCGAGCGTCTCGTCTCGACCTACGATCTCGCAAATCTCAAAGATCGCAGGACCTGAACTTTGTCCGACCATGGCAAGACGGAATGCGTTCATTACCTGTCCCATTGAATATTCGTGCGATACGATCCAGTCATGTACCATGGGCTCGAGCGCCGTCGCTGTAAAATCAGTTGCCGCGGCCAAAATCGCTCTGAGTTCGCGGAGTTTGGCGATATTTTCCTCGTGCCAGAACTTTTTGACCCCTTTTGCATCATATTCCGTCGGGGCCTTGAAGAAGAACCAGGACAAGTCCCACAGATCGCGCACGAATGTGGCGCGTTCTTTCAGCAATCCGACGATTCGTTCGACAATGTTCGGGTCGGCAGTCACTTCATGTTCCGCCAGAATCGGCATGAACAAGGCCGTGAGTTCCGCATCGCTTTTGTGACGTAAATATTGGGCATTGAACCATCTGGCTTTCTCGGGATTGAACCGTGCCCCCGATTTCCCAACCCGTTCGAGAGAGAACAGTGAGATCAATTCGTCCATCGAGAATATTTCCTGATCGGTTCCCGGATTCCATCCCAGCAGTGCCAGCATGTTGACAAATGCTTCGGGGAAATAACCGTCTTCACGATAACCGTGTGCCGTTTCTCCCTCCGGAGAGGTCCATTGTAACGGGAAGACGGGAAAGCCCATTTTGTCTCCGTCACGTTTGCTCAGTTTGCCTTTGCCTGTCGGTTTGAGCAGCAGCGGCAGATGGGCGAATGCAGGTTGCGAGTCGCTCCAGCCGAAAGCGCGGTATAGCAGATAATGGAGCGGCAACGAAGGTAACCACTCTTCGCCGCGTATCACATGGGTGATCTCCATCAGATGGTCGTCGACGATATTGGCCAAATGGTATGTCGGCAAACTGTCGGCCGATTTATAGAGGACTTTGTCGTCGAGGGTAGAGGTGTTGACCGTGACATCGCCACGGATCAGATCGTGCATGTGTACCTCTTCGTTAGCCGGCATTTTAAAACGGATTACCCATTGGTCCCCGTTTTCGATCCGTGCCTTGACTTCCTCGGAACTCAGACGAAGGGAGGTGTTGAGTTGTTCGCGTACGGAATGGTTGTATGAGAACGTTTCGCCACGACTTTCGTATTCGGTGCGGAGTGTATCCAATTCGGCCGGGGTGTCGAAAGCATAGTAGGCATGCCCGCTCTCGACCAGCGCAAGTGCGTATTTGAGATAAATTTCTCGGCGTTCGCTTTGTCTGTATGGCGCATGAGGCCCTCCTTCGACAACTCCTTCGTCAATCGTGATACCGCACCACCGAAGCGATTCTAATATGTAGGCCTCGGCTCCAGGAACAAAACGGTGCGAATCGGTGTCTTCGATACGCAGAATAAAATCTCCCCCGTGTTTCCTGGCAAATAGGTAGTTATACAAAGCCGTACGTACACCTCCCATATGAAGGGGGCCTGTCGGGCTCGGTGCGAAACGCACCCTCACACGTCTTTCCATCTGGTTATTTATCTTTTCTGTTTTGGCCGGGCTTGTCCCGCCGCGGATTATTTTACATTATATTCGAGCCGCATCGTGATGCTGGCCTTTTTGTTTTTCGAGGCTGTGTTGTAGGCTCCTCCGGCTGATTGTGCTTCGTTGGAGTTGGCTCCCAGAATCTGGATGACGCCCATGCGGCCGCTTTTGAGCCCTGTAATGCTGGCATCGGCCTGGTCGGCAATCTTCTCCGCACGGCTACGGGCATCAGCCGTGGCGTTCTCGATCAATTCGAGTTTCAGATCCGAAAGTTTTGTGTAATAGTATTCCGGTTCCCATGATTCGAGTTGTACGCCTTGGGCTATCAATGACGATATTTGGCGCGAAATCTCCTCTACGGCACTGACATTGGTCGATTCGACTTTGAACTGTTGACGCAACTCGTATCCGGTTTTGCGACTGCCTACATATTGCCCGTTACTGTAGATCGGTTCGGTGATTTGGTTGACATTCACGAACATGAAAACTATACAACTGTCTGTAATCCCGTTGCTTTTGATGTAATTTTCGACTTTCTTCCGATTCTCTTCCAATTTCGCATAGCCAGAGATCACATTGTCACTTTGTTCAACGATCCAGCCACGCCATACGATCAGATCGGATACGAACTCTTTCTCACCAAGCCCTGTTACAGTGATCGTGTTCTGCGCTTTGTACTTGTATTTGTATGCGCTGCCGGCAATCCCTGCCGCAATAATTAAACATACGCCCAATATGAGGGCCCATCCATTTCCTTGTTTCATAATCGTATGTTTTTATAAGTGTAGTAAATCTATTAGTTAAAGATATAACTTTTTTGCTAATTGTTTACTCGTGGGAATGTTTTTCGATTGTTAAACATTGAAAAGGAAATGCATGATGTCTCCATCCTGAACAACATATTCTTTCCCTTCAATGGCGATCTTGCCTGCTTCGCGGCAGGCCTTCTCCGATCCCAAAGAGGTATAATCTTCGTATTTGATCACTTCGGCCCGAATGAAGCCACGCTCAAAATCGGTGTGGATGATCCCGGCAGCCTGGGGCGCTTTGGTTCCTTTGACGTAGGTCCATGCACGACTCTCATCCGGTCCCGTCGTAAAGTATGTCTCCAGATTCAGCAATTTATAGGCCGATTTGATCAGCCGATTGACGCCTGACTCCTGGAGCCCGACCTCCTCCAAAAACATCTGGCGTTCTTCATACGTGTCGAGTTCTGCTATGTCGGCTTCTGTGGCTGCCGCTACGATCAATAACTCTGCATGCTCATTGGCAATCGCTGCTCGAACGGCTTCGACATGGGCATTGCCGGTCGCTGCACTCGCTTCGTCAACATTGCAGACATACAGAACCGGTTTGGTGGTGAGCAAGTGTAGGTCACTCGCCAGTTTGCGGTCTTCTTTGTCCAGTTCGACTTCCCGGGCAGAATGTCCCTGTTCAAGTACGTTCTTGTATTGAAGCAAAATCTCGTATAGACGCTTAGCCGTTTTGTCTCCTCCTGTTTGAGCCTGTTTTTGAACTTTCGCAAGGCGGCTCTCTACCGTTTCGAGATCCTTGAGTTGGAGCTCGGTGTCGATGATCTCTTTGTCGCGGACAGGGTCGACTGTGCCGTCCACATGCGTGATATTGTCGTTTTCGAAGCACCGAAGCACATGGATAATGGCATCCGTGTCACGAATGTTGGCCAAGAATTTGTTCCCCAATCCTTCTCCTTTTGATGCACCCTTGACCAAGCCGGCAATATCGACGATCTCGATCGTCGTAGGGATGACTTTTTTCGGATTGTCGATTTCGGCAAGTCGTACCAACCGTTCGTCGGGGACGGTGATGACACCTACGTTGGGTTCGATTGTGCAGAACGGAAAGTTGGCCGCTTGGGCTTTAGCGTTCGATAAACAGTTAAACAGAGTGGATTTGCCGACGTTGGGCAAACCAACGATGCCGCATTGTAATGCCATTGCTATATTTTTAAATCTTTGTCACGGATTGGAATCTCGGACTGCTCCGAGATTGATTGGCAAAGTTAGTGTAATTAAAAAGGGTATCCAAACCAGAAATGGAAAAATCTGGCAGAAAGACGGGCTGTGCAGAATAGTATTTGGCAGAAGATTGCAAGGTATTAGATCAATTGTAGGGAAAACCTGAGATTGAAACATCTGTGATCAAAAAAAACACCCTCCAAAAACTCAAACCTGGAGGGTGATGCTTTGACTGCGATGATACTAATTTGTGCAGTTTGTTCTATGCTTATTGGCACATGGAGAACCGATGTTCTTCGCGGATAGCCTGAAATGTTATATTTTACGTACGTTTTTAGCTACGTCTTGTTGGTTGTTGGGGTTGCGCTCAATATTGAATGCAACAGTGTCGCCTGGGGCCATAGCGGTAAAATCGGTCAGTACATCCTGGATGTTGAAATAAAGATTGTTGTTGGGGTATTTGATGAATCCATACCCACCGTCGTAGTTGATGCTCAAGATGTCACTGACGAATTCTTCCTGTGAATTGTCGGTGGATCGGTTGGGCTCGTTCTTGACGAACATATCCAGGATATAGGGATCGTTTTGTTTCAACCCGTTTTCGATCTCGTCGTGTACTGCAATCGGATAGGTCGCTAAAGAAAGCAGGTCGTGCGAGGTCTTGGTCACTGAACGTACGCCGTCGTCATTCACATAATTGAATTCCCAGCTCAGGATCATGGTCCGTACTCCAAGAGATGTCAGTTTACGGAAAAGGGGTACATAATCGGTATCCGATACAATGAGAACGGCTACGTCTATCTTGCCTTGCAGCGCTAACCCATAGGCCTCTAGCGATAACCATACATCGATTCCGCGTTCTTCTTTTTTCCCCTGAATGTTGCGTAAGGGGAGAAAATGTGTCTGGATCCCTTCGGCCATCATAATGTCGTCGAATACCCTGTCATTATACAGCTGGTTGCCGCGCTGTGAGGCTTCCATGGCGTTGATTCTGCCTCGAAAATAGTGGGACTCGACGACCTGACACCACCGTGGGGCAATTTCTTCTTCTTCGGCGACTCTTATCTTGATATAGTTGTGGAGGCCGCTAAGGCTCAGACGTCTCCGTTGCGGATGGATGTAATTGTAATAATTGGACGCATGCAATAAAAAATTCCCGTCGTAAAAAATGCCGATCCGTAAAAAATCAGAATTTGTATTCATATAAGATATTAGGTGCTGAGAATTTGTGTGTCAAAATTTAAATAATGGGCCGAATAATGTCGGCCATAATCATACAAAGATAGTGGATAATTTTTGATAATAATAATAAATGGGTGATATTTTGTCCTGATTTGAATAATTTAGTAAGCTAAAAGCGGGTAATATTTAACATTTTTGTATCTCGATAATGGCGCTTATTGATTGTATAGTGTGGGGTGGCATGGATGAAAAGTGTTATTTTGTGATGTGTCACGAATAGGGTAGAAGTAGTAGCTGTATGGTGAAGGAATGGATAGCATAATATTCTTCCGCAGGATGGGATGCGCTTGATTTAAGTTTTGTTATCTTTGCCATCGTGGATGTACCTTTTTAATCGGATAAATTTATGGGACTTAAAAATATTCAATTCGAACTTGAACGGATTGCCTATCTGGTGTCAGGTTGGGAAAAGATGACATCGGTCAGCGATATTGAACGTGAACTGGTGTTGGATAAGTTGAAACGACTGTATGAAGAGGTGATGTTTTTTGATCGCGAACGTATGTGTGAGGGTGGTGGAGCGTCTGATGCAACCCGAGAGACTGATACGGCGATACCGCCGGTAGTTGTGGAGAGTACACTTCCTGATCAGAAAGTGGAGAGGAATTTGACGGAAAGTGCTGTTGTTGAATCAACTAATGAGGAAAGTGTGCGTGAACAGTCTCCGGTTGAGCCACAACTGTTCGACGAATCTGAAATGGCTCCTCGGACGGCCGGACGCAGACAGGTGATCCTTTCGTTATACGGAGAGACCCGCTCCTCTGCGCCGAAAATTCAAAATACGATTGTGCCTGATACGGCGTCTCCTAAGGTTGGTCCTATGGAGAGTGTGGCTGGGGGCGAACCGGTAATGACGGGTGTCGAGACTGGTTATAAGCGGGTTTTGGGTGAAGTGATCGGTAATGCGACGACCTCGGTCGGTGATGATTTTGCTCTGCATAACGAAAAAACTGATTTGGCGTCAGTCATGCAGTCGGCTCCAGTTGATAGTTTACGCAGGGCCATTGGTGTGAATGACCGATTCCTGTTAATTCGTGATTTGTTTGCTGGCAGTGGGGCGGCATACGAGGAGGCTATCGGTCGGCTCGATGAATTTACCGATCTGGATGAGGCCCTGATCTTTATTCAGGAACATTATGCATGGAATCCTGATGGTGAGGCTACGCGTATGGTGATTGATCTGTTGACCCGTAAGTTGAGTTAGTGGCAGAATGAATCAGGCCAAACTATATATCGTGCCGACGCCGATCGGTAATCTCGATGACATTACGTTGCGTGCCGTAAAGGTACTTAGTGAGGTCGATGCCATTTTGGCTGAAGATACCCGAACAACGGCATTCCTGCTCAAGCATTTGAATATAAGCAAGAAACTGTATTCTCATCATAAATTTAATGAGCATGCTACGGTTGAACTCGTGGCAGAACGTATTGCTTCAGGACTGAGCGTAGCCTTGGTGTCGGATGCTGGGACTCCGGGTATTTCGGATCCGGGTTTTCTGTTGGTGCGGACTTGTCTTGAACGAGGTATCGAAGTAGAAACCTTGCCGGGTGCAACGGCATGTATTCCTGCTCTCGTGCAGAGCGGTTTCCCTTGTGACCGGTTCTGCTTCGAAGGTTTTCTCCCTCAAAAGAAAGGACGGGCGAAACGATTGGCTGCATTGGCCAATGAAGAGCGTACGATGATTTTTTATGAGTCGCCTTATCGGGTGACGAAGGCTTTGGAGCAATTTGCCGAGGTCTTCGGAGCCGATCGTGAGGTGTCTGTATCTCGCGAGATTACCAAAAAGTTTGAACAAACTGTACGGGGTACGTTGGTCGAAGTGGCCGGTTATTTTAAAGAACATGAGCCGAAAGGCGAGTTTGTGATCGTGGTGGCGGGATGTGCCCGCCGAAAGCGCGATGAAAAAGAGAGTGATGAGTAGATGGTTGTGAAATAAAACGGTTGAAGATGGCAAGTGTGGATTCGCATAGTGATGAGCAAAATACATTAACCAAACGGTCTGGATCTAGGGTGTTTTTGCAATACCTCGGAAAAAAGTTCAATTTGGATGAGGACAAGGCAACCCAAGAGGAGGTGGTTTGTAATATTTCTCGGGGCGTTGAGTTCCAAGGGACCAATCTGTGGGTATTGATTTTTGCGACGTTTGTTGCATCGATCGGACTGAATGTCAATTCGGCTGCGGTCATTATCGGCGCGATGCTGATCTCTCCGCTGATGGGACCTATTATGGGTATAGGGCTTTCCATTGGAATCAACGATTTCGAACTGCTCAAACGCTCGTTGCGTAATTTCGGGTTTATGGTGCTCGTGTCGATTGTGACATCGACACTCTATTTCTTGATCTCTCCGTTGGATCAGGCCCAAAGTGAACTCCTGGCCCGTACGACACCGACAACATACGACGTATTGATCGCTTTCTTCGGCGGGTTGGCTGGAATCGTTGCCCAGTCGCGTAAAGATCGTACCTCGACTGTAATCCCTGGTGTGGCTATCGCTACGGCTTTGATGCCTCCGCTTTGTACGGCCGGTTTCGGACTGGGTACCGGTCAACTCAACTATTTTTTCGGTGCATTTTATCTGTTTTTTATCAATACGGTCTTCATTGCGTTGGCTACTTATTGTATCGTCCGTTTTCTAAAGTACGACAAAAAAGAGTTTGTCGATAAAGTCCGCGAAATGAGGGTGAAACGATATATGGTCCTGACCGTATTGATTACGTTGATACCCAGTTTCTTTATCGCTTATCGGATCGTACAGCGAACATGGTTTGAAACCAATGCTGATCGGTTCGTGACCAATGTGTTGCGGTTTGACAAGGCTAAAGTGATCGATTATAAGCGTGTGTATCATCCGGATAGTTCGCTGATCGATGTCGTTCTGTTGGGCGATGTGATTTCGCAAGATGCCATTGAAAATGCCCAAGCACAATTATCGGCCTATAACTTGGATAAAACACGGCTCGTAGTGCGGCAGTCGCGCGATACGGAACAGGTCGATTTCAGTACCATGCAACTCAGCTATAGCGAATTGTTGCATGAGAAGAACAAGCAGATCAAGGATCTTCAGCAACGGCTTTCGCAACGAAAAGTCGATAGTGTGGCCGCTAAGGATATATGTCGTGAATTGGGTGCAATTGTCGGACCGGTTTCGCGTATCGCATTATCCAAATCGATCGAGTATTCTCCTGCTGGTGCTCCTCAGGATACAACGATGTTGTGCGTAATTGTGCGGGATAAAACCAGCGGGAAGATCGATCGAGATAAGGTGGTCAAATGGTTGCAGGTGCGTACGCAGACCGAAAAAAGTGAAATTGTATATAGAATAAAGCATGGATTACGAAAAGATATGTCTTGAGGTGTGTCGTGTGGCACAGGAGGCCGGGGAGTATATCGCCGAGCAACGTAAAACGTTTACGGCCGATCGGATCGAATTTAAAGGTGCGCACAATCTGGTCTCGTATGTCGATAAAACATCGGAACGGATGATTGTCGACCGGTTGCGGACGATTGTACCCGAAGCGGGTTTTATTACCGAGGAGGGTACCGCGGACAGCAAACGTGCTCACCTGACATGGATTATCGATCCGTTGGACGGAACGACTAATTTCGTACATGGGTTGCCTCCGTATTGTGTGAGTATTGCATTGGCCGAAGGGGATGAAATTGTGGTCGGTGTCGTATGGGAAGTGACTCTCCGCGAATGTTTCTGGGCATGGAAAGGGTCCAAAGCCTATCTCAACGGTCGGGAGATCTCGGTGTCGAAAGTCGACCGGCTCGAAAATGCGTTGGTGGCGATCGGATTTTCCTATGCGACATTGGTCGAAGTGGAGGATTATCTCGATATGATTGCCTATTATCAGAAAAATACGGATGGTATCCGACGTATCGGGTCGGCGACGGCCGATTTGGTGTATGTCGCTTGCGGACGGGTCGATGCATTCGCTCAGGTCAAACTGGCTGCATGGGATGTGGCCGCAGGGGCACTGATCGCACGGCAGGCAGGGGCCGTAGTCAGCGATTATGCCGGTGGTGACAATTATATCTTCGGCCGTGAAATTATCGCAGCCAATCCAATGATTTATGACGATTTTAAAGCGCATGTGCGATGAAGTTCGGCGTGAAGGTTAAGTATTGGCTGATTCTGGGCTTGTGCAAGGTAGTCGGTTGGTTGCCTGATTGGTTCCTCTATTACTGTTTGCTCGACCTGCTCTATTTCCTCCTTTATCATGTGGCCCGATATCGGGTCGGGGTAGTACGAGCCAATTTGAGGAATTCGTTTCCGGAAAAAAATCCGAGCGAGCTGCGTCGTATTGAACGACGGTTTTATCGGCAATTGGCCGAAGTGTTTGTCGATACGATCGATATGGCGAGTATCAGCCGTCGTAAACTGGCCGAACGGTTGGTGTTTGTCGATGCCCCGCAGGTCGAAAAGAAAATGTCGGGTCAATCATGGATCGCGGCTTTGGCTCATTACGGTTCCTGGGAATATATAAACGGGTATGGCTTGGTGAGTGACCATCAAGTATCGGGGATTTATCACCCGCTGCATGATAAGGCGTTCGACGCCTATTTCCGGTATATCCGGTCACGTTTCGGTACTGTGCCGATCGCCATGCACAATCTGTTGCGGGTGGTCGTACATAACAAGGCGAATCCCCGTGACCGACGGATCGTCATGGGGTTGATCGGCGATCAGATCCCCCCATTTCACGAAATACAATATTGGGGATGGTTCCTGAATCAACCCACCGCATTTTATACGGGCATGGAGAAACTGGCTCTGCGTTTCGGGTTGCCGGTGTTGTTCATGCATGTCCGCAAAGTGAAGCGCGCACGATATGAAGCGTGGTTCGAGGAAATTTACGATGGGAAAGAGAAAGTCCAGGAGGGCGTGATTGTGGGCCGCTATGTCAAACGTCTCGAGGCGATGATCCGCGAACGCCCAGAGCTGTGGATGTGGTCGCACCGCAGGTGGAAACATAAAATGCCGGAAGATGTCATCTGTCACTAAAATAGTTATTTTGAATTGGAACGGTCGGGCGCATCTCGAACGTTTTTTGCCGTCGGTGGTTCGTCATACTCCACCGAATGTCGAAATTGTCGTGGCCGACAATGGCTCGGAGGACGACTCGGTGGCTTTGTTGCGCGAACGATTTCCGTCCGTGAGCGTATTGTTGCTCGATCGGAATTATGGTTATGCGGAAGGGTATAATCGAGCTCTCGCGCAGATCGAGGCCGATTACTATATTTTGCTCAATTCGGATATCGAGACGACGGAAGGATGGTGCGATCCGCTGATCGCCCGACTCGAGAGCGATTCTCATATAGCTGCCGTAGCACCGAAACTGTTGTCGTATACGGATCGCCAAAAATTCGAGTATGCGGGTGCAAGCGGCGGATTTATCGATTGGCTCGGTTATCCGTTTTGTCGGGGCCGTGTTTTGCAGGAGATCGAATCAGACCGGGGGCAGTATGATGATGCGCGCCCTGTCTTCTGGGCTTCGGGCGCCTGCATGGCTGTAAGGGCTGAAACATTCCATCGTTTAGGTGGTTTCGATGCCAAATTCTTTGCGCACATGGAGGAGATAGATCTTTGTTGGCGAGCGCAATTGATGGGGGATAGCATCTGGATCGAGCCCTCTTCGGTGGTATATCATTTGGGCGGGGGCACTTTGCCCAACAATACCCCTCGTAAAATTTATCTGAATTACAGGAACAATCTCGCGATGCTATACAAAAATCTGTCGCCCCGTTCGCAGGGATGGGTCTTGTCGATACGCATGGTACTCGATGGCCTTTCTGCTTTGGTGTTTCTTGTCCAAGGCAAGCACCATTTTTTTCGGGCCGTATGGAATGCACACCGCGATTATTACCGCTGGCGATCGCAACTCCGCGAACAACGGAGGATGATTCAATCGCAGGTACAGCGTAGATCGGACTATATTTATCGGGGATTTATCATCTTGCGCTATATGGTCGGATGCCGTCGGTTCGGCCAGATGGTGTGAGAACTCCAAATGATTGTAATAAAAAAACACAGGCAACCTTCACGGTTGCCTGTGTTTTTTTGTCGGAGAATGGATCAGGCTTTGAATCTCCGCTGATAAGCGTCGAGTAACTGATTCATCGCTTTTGCCAGCACGGCACGTGATGTGCCGAGATTGATGCGCATGAAACCCATCCCTTCATCCCCGAAGCGTTTCCCGTCGTTAAGACCTAAACCGGCTTCATCGATCAGCCATTGGTACAGTTCGTCATGTGGCATTCCCCAGGCGTTGAAATCGAGCCACATGAGGTAGGTCCCTTCCGGTTTGTGACATTTGACCGATGGAAGATGTTCAGCTAAAAAGTTGGACACATATTCGATGTTCCCGCCGATGTATGCATTGAATTCGTCGAGCCATTGATCTCCCTGAGTGTATGCCGCGACAAGGGCGGTCGAACCGAATGCATTGCCCTGGTCCGCATGCATTTTGTCGAATTCGATGCGTAAGCGACGGCGTAACGAGTCGTTGGGTGTGATGACCACGGAGGTCGATAACCCGGCAATGTTGAAGGTTTTGCTCGGTGCGATCAGTGTGATCGTGCGTGCTGCGATTTCGGACGAGAGCGACGCGATCGGAATATACCGGTATGGTTTTTGGATGATGTCGGCATGTATGTCGTCTGAGATAATCGTGACATCGTGTTTGATGCAGAGTTCTCCGACGCGCATTAGTTCTTCGCGGTCAAAAACTCGTCCCGTGGGATTCTGAGGATTGCAAAACAGCAGTGCGCGAGCCCCCTCGAGTTTGCGGTCGAGATCCTCGAAATCGATCGTATAGCGTTCTCCGTTATGAAGCAGGGGATTGTTGACTACAACGCGGTCGTTGAGTTGGGTGACCCGTGCAAATGGCGGGTAGACGGGAGGTTGAATTACAATACGGTCTCCCGGATTGGTAAAGGCTCGCATTG
>CASDSC010000020.1 GCA_949283215.1 uncultured Alistipes sp.
CATCGGGAGATGTCTGCACAAATTCTTTGAGATAGGCATGAAACAATTTGTCCCGGTAGTTATCAAACCGGACGGTAAATTCCTTGTCCGGCATCGTGAGCCAACGGAGACCGCTCTCAGGAATCGTAAATCGTACCGATCGTGTTACAGGATCAACCAGTTTGACGATCGACTCTCCGGCTTGGACGCGTTGAAACTGATCGACATACTGTTTTTCGATAATACCGGTAAAAGGAGCCTTGAGTTTGGTGTCACCCAAAATACCTTTTGAATTATCGTAGGCCGATTTTGCAGTGGCGTATTTTGTTTGTGCGACCTCGTATTCCTGGCGTGATATGGCTTGTCGTTCAAGCAACCGACGGCTTCGTTCGAGTTGTGATTGAGCAGCCACATAGGCCGATCTGTCGGCTTCGACCTGCAGTTCGAAATCTCGAGGATTGATCTCCGCGATCACACTGTTTTTCTGCACGGTTTTACCTTCAGATATATCGAGTTCGGTGATCTGTCCCGAGACTTTGAATGCAAGATTTGCCGAGCGGTCGGCCACAGCCATACCAGCAAATTTTTTATCCACATGTCCCAGAGATTCGACAGTATAGACTTTAACGGGACGCACCGTATCAGGAGTAGGCGATGTCCGCACACAAGCAGCAACAAAAACGGCGACCGAGGCCGCCGTCATAAAAGTTCGGATAGACATAATTCCAGAATTATAAGGCAACAGTCATACTGTTTCTGCCAAGAATCATGCCATTACTATGTTTTTCACATATCAAAGCGACACACCTGAACGAATGGTCACAAGACCCTGACTGAGCAATAGCTCAAGATGATTTTCCTCGCTTTGTTTCGGAGAATAAAATCTCGCGTGCCGATCACTTTCTCGGAATATCACGACAATTCCATTTGCCGACGATTACACCGTTCCGCAATGCGACCACACCATTTTTGGCCCTTATTAAAGTTTTCAGCGTAGTTCCATCGATATTGTATACAGGCACTGATTCTCCTGCCAATATCAGGTTCTGTTCTTCAAACGCCACCGGAGTCACGACCAATACCTCTTCGCCGTGTGCACGAACCTTAGCCACCAATTGGCCCATTCGTTCAGCACATTTCTGTCCTACTGTTCCGGGGCTTGTAATACACAGCAACCAAACCGTTTCACTCGAAGCGAGCAACTCTTCAGTCCGATCCTGCACATCTCTGAAAATCCGGAAATCACGAATTGCAGCATCGCCATCGTCATGACTGGCGACGATCCGCGTATCAACATATTCCCAACGAGTTGTGTCGTACCATGTCGTATCAGAGAGGGCAAATTCCTGCTCCTCACCGGAAAGCAGATCGCGATATATCAAAGTGGTTGTCGAGACACCTTGGGCACTCTCATTTATTGTTTCAGGGATGTTAACACCGACCTTGAATGGCAGGAAGTCAATAATAGGTAAATGTCTGAGTGCATACACCCCCATCCCGACCGACATGAGAGCAAATACAGATACGATCAACCACTCCCGAGATTTTTTACGCTTATCCTCTCTTCTATCAGAGAACACGGGCACTTCTGAAGCGATCGAGTCATACGATCGTAGCTTATTTCGATGAGTGTACGCCACCCGACACACGCACACACTCATCGGCAATAGAATCAAGTTTTTATAGAATGTCTGCCAGTTGGATAGTTTCACGGCATCACCAAAACATCCGCAATCAGCCACAGGATTTTTCAGGGCGATCCACAGTGTCAGCCCAGTAAATCCGATCATGAACAGCATAACGGCTAGCGAAACGAAACGCAAGCGCAAACCGAGCAATAAAGCAAATCCCATAGTCATCTCGAAGGCAGCCAATGCAATGGCAAGGGTCATGGCAGCTCCGTCGAGCCAATCGATTCCCCATGCGGCGAAATATTCCCCGAACTTGATTGCAGTTCCCCACGGATCGACGCCCTTAACGAAACCTGAGAACAGAAATACGGCAGCCAATAAGCAACGACAGACAATATACAAGATTCTATAGAAACGATTGTTATGGGTCATGGTCGACGGGATGTAAAAGACAGGATGCTCAATTTTTCTCTGCTATAAGCGGGCGCACATATTCAGCAATACGGGCAAAGATCTGTTCCGGAGGGAGCATTTCGCCATGCATATCGGCACAATCGATCACTCGCAAACGCTCATCATGTGTAGCCTCATCCAGATACACCTCACGAACACGCCGCTGCAAGTCGAGTGATGCTTCGTGAATATCTTCTGCTCCAGCCAGATAGTTACGATCTTCCCCTTCACGGGCAGCAGTCAGTTTTTGCTGTGTGAACCGGAACGGGACATCGAGGAAAAGCGAGAGATCAGGTTGTGGTATACCATGATAATCGTACTCCAGAGTTCTGATCCATTGCGCCAGTTCAGTTCTATGCTCCACGGGCACTTTGGCACATTGATACGCGATATTCGACATGAGGTAACGATCCACGAGCACGAAACGACCTTCGGCGAGCCATTCGCGAATCATCGGAGCGGCATCGGCCCGATCGCCGGCATAGAGGAGGGCCACCAGATAAGGATCGACGGCATCGGCGGCACCGAACTCGCCCCGCAGGAAACGGGCGATCAAACCGCCATAGATCGGAGCGTCAAAACGTGGGAAATGGAGATATTCACACACCTTACCGGCATGCGTCAACATTTCGCGTAACAATTTGACTTGCGTTGACTTACCGGCACCATCGAGGCCTTCCAATACGACAAACGGCATAATTTCATTTCATTTTAGACAACACGCTTCAGCCCGGATATGGGACTTATGCACAAAAATAACAAAATCCGCCAAACATTCAGACACTTAATCTGAAAATCCCCAAGTCGTACCCCGATGAACAGCACTATCTATTGTTTTGGATAATGGGAAATTGTCAAACCTACCAACCGTTCCACAAACAATAGGTCAGAGACTCGTACTTCGGCATGGGCTGATACTGTGTGGCGACCAGGCACGCTGACTCTTTACCGACACTCATGCGGTCGCCGAACGGGATACACCAGGAACACCACAAATCTACCTCCACACAGCAGTCTTTTGGGACATTCCCAGCACACTTTGACTGTGCCTGCATAATGATTATACCGCGGTCCTCCGTATCATCTTCAGCTTCCGACCAATCTCAACCACCCCCACCTCGGCCTATTCCACACACAGCATAGGCCATACCAGCCTCAACTGCGATTGTTCACTTCATCGCAACATACGGACAGCCCGTTCAACTCCCTCAGTGAGCGCATCAATCTCGGAGGTTGTATTATAGAGGGCAAACGAGGCTCTGCACATCGCAGTTACACCGAAATGCGTCATAACAGGTTCAGCACAGTGAGTTCCGGTTCGTACGGCAATTCCCAATTTATCGAGAATCATACCGAGATCGAGCGGATGGGTGCCTTCCACCGTAAACGACACGATACTGCATTTTCGGGGGGCCAACCCGTATATACGCAGTCCTTCGATCGCACTGAGTTTTTGTGTTGCATAATCGAGCAGCAACCGTTCGTGTTGAGCCACCTCGCGCGGATCGAGCCGTTGGAGGTATCGGATCGCCTCGGCCAACCCGATCGCCCCGATAAAGTTCGATGTTCCGGCTTCAAATTTCAATGGCAATTCGGCATAGGTCGTTTTTTCGAACGTCACCGTTGCGACCATATCGCCTCCTCCCAGGAAAGGTGGCATTTGTTCGAGCCACTCCTCCCTGCCGTAGAGAACACCGATCCCGGTCGGTCCATACAGTTTGTGACCCGAAAAGGCATAGAAATCACAACCTAAGGCCGCGACGTCGACCCCGCCGTGCACAATACCCTGACATCCGTCGACCAACACGGGGACTCCCCGTCCGTGTGCGAGACCAATAATCCGTTGTAATTGAGGCATTGTTCCGAGCACATTGGATGCCTGTGTCACGGCGACAATTCTGGTTTTGTCGTCGATCAGCTCGGCAAACCGGTCATAATAGAGTTCACCCCGGTCATTGAACGGCACGACGCGCAATTGCGCCCCTTTTCGTTCACAGATGAGCTGCCAGGGCACGATATTCGAGTGGTGTTCCATTTCGGTAATCACTACGTTATCCCCTGGTCCGATCCACCGTTCACCGAAGCTGTATGCCACGGTATTGATCGCAGCCGTAGCCCCAGCGGTAAATACGATCTCACGCGTCGATTCGGCCCCGATGAATGCTCTTACCGTTTCACGAGCTGCTTCATATTCTTCAGTACATCGTTCGCTGAGATAGTGTGCCCCACGGTGTACGTTGGCATTGAGACTCCGATGCAACGCATCGATTTTTTCGATCACGCACAAAGGTTTTTGCGCCGTTGCGCCATTATCAAGATAGACCAACGGCCGGCCGTATACTTCGGTACCGAGCAGAGGGAAATCCGCTCTAATTTTCTTCAGGTCCAACATATCCGTATGTTTATCAGCGCACAGCCAGCCACCCCTGCGAACCCATTGTCCGCTCAGTCACCCGGCTTTTTGCGACAAGTACCTTTACAATTTTTCAATTTTTTCAGCCGCCCAGGCATTCAAACGGGACACCACCCCCTCGATCGTACATTTTGCGATCACATCGTTGACGAAACCGAACATTTGCAATTTTCGGGCTTCGTTTTCCCCGATACCGCGCTGCCTCATGTAGTATATGGCATCCGCGTCGAGCTGACCAACCGTTGCACCGTGACTGCATTTCACATCATCGGCATAAATTTCGAGCTGAGGTTTTGTATATACATGTGCCGTATCGCTCAATTGCAGGTTATGATTTTCCTGGAATGCACGGGTACGCTGCGCATCGGGCGCCACATAAATCAACCCGTTGAACGCCCCCTGGGCCTGATCCGACACCACGCCTTTAAACAGCTCGTAACTGGTACAATCCAGGACATTATGTCTGATTTCGGTCGACACATCCGTCTGATCCGCTCCACCGCAAAGGTAGAGGCCATAGGTATGGTTCTCCGCACCGGGTTCCTCGAGCGCCGCGACATAATTGACACGCGACATTCCGCCCCCGAGTTGCACGGTGAGATTCTGATAATGACTGTCCTTATGCTGTTTCACGTAGCTACCGAGCACCTGCGCGCTTTTCTCGTTGAAACGGACGGTCTCGCACACTTCGACCCTGGCTTCGGGGCCGACCACAATTTCCCGAACGCAGTTAGTCAAAAATCGGTCCTCAGTGGCTGTTTTGTAGTCAAATATCAGTTTCGCGCTACAACCTTTCTCGAAAATGAGCAAGTTACGTGCGAAACAGAGTCTGTCCTCACGCTCTGCGCCATAACGGCACGAAACGACGAAAGGCTCCTTACACTGTACCTCTTTGGGCACATACAGAAACAGACCATCCTGCATAAATGCGGTATTGAGAGCGGTCATCGCATCGCCGGCATTGTCTGCGATACGATTCAACCATCGGGAAACGAGTTCAGGGTATTGTACCATGGCTGTCCGAAGGCTACCGTAGATTACGCCATCGGGTCGCACAGCCAGCGGCACCTCACCTGCAAAAAATCCATTCACCAACGGCAAGACAAACCCATCATCCGACAGTTCCTCCTGCTTCATCTCGGCAAGGACAGAAGGAGTAAAATAACTTTCGTACTCTGCCGCGCGGAACCACTCTTGCAGATCGCAATACCGATAACGTTCATTTTTACGTGAGGGTATCCCGGCCACGCTGAACATTTCGAGCGCTTCGGCCCGTTCACGGTTGATCGCATCGGGAAATCCTTCCCGAATAATCTCTTCGTTACCGAAATAGAGATCGGTAAGACGTTTTTCGATCGAATCGCCCATACCCATTTTATTGATATTGATTGATCAGCCAGTCGTATCCCTGTTCTTCGAGTTTGAGTGCGAGTTCTTTACCGGCAGAATAGATGATTCGCCCCTTATAGAGCACATGAACATAATCGGGCACAATGTAGTCGAGCAG
>CASDSC010000021.1 GCA_949283215.1 uncultured Alistipes sp.
CCGTTGATATCCGAGGCGAAAGCGAGGAATTTCCCGTCAGGCGATATTTTCGGTGCGGTTTCGTTTCCTCCGATGGAAACGAGCCTTAAGGCAGTACCGCCCTCGACAGGGACACGAAAGATGTCGCCTTCGTACGAAAAGTAAATTTGCGAAGCGTCGGGAGAGAGGACGGGCCGGGACGCGAAATGGAGAGTTTCAGCCGCACCGAACAGCGGAGCAGCCAGCAACGAGCTGAGCAGTAGTTTTTTCATGGTATTCGTAGTACGCTATGAGTAAATCTATATTATTACAAAACTAATAAAAAAGGCGTAATGTTTCGAGACTTTTCCTTTGATTTCATCCCGCTTGTGAGCAGTTTTAGCGGGTCTACTACACCTTGCAGTGTGGATATAGATATAGCCTGCTCGTTGGGGACGGGCGGTTGGGTGTGGTCTATCCTTTTTTGCCGTTTTTATTGAGGATCGACGTCTGGGAGTATGGCGACGTAGCGGAATTCGGGTTGTGCATTGATCTGTGCGATCATGTCTGCAAGTATGCGGCGAGCCCTGGCGAAGGATTGTTCCCGTTCGATTTTGAGTAGAAAGGTGACGATATGTTCTTCCCGTATACGGTCGATTGGGGGTGCGTCAGGGCCGAGCAGGCGACGGCCGAAGACGGGGCGTGCAATTCGCGATAGTTCACCGGCAGCTCTCCAGAGGAGTGCTTTGTCCCGGTGTCGCAATGTAATCGATATCAGTCGGTAATAGGGGGGGTATAGGAATGCTTGTCTTTCGGCAAGTTGGGCACGGGCCATGGCATTGTAGTCGGCAGCGACGCTTTGTGCGATTATCGGGTGATCGGACTGCGAGGTTTGGATTACGACTTCGCCCGGTTCGGTTCGACGACCGGCGCGCCCGGCAACCTGCATGATAAGTTGGAAGGCCCGCTCTGCCGCACGGAAATCGGGGTAGTTGAGCAGGTTGTCGGCATTGAGAATACCGACGAGGGCGACCCGTTCGAAATCGAATCCTTTGGTGACCAGCTGTGTGCCGACCAATATGTCGGTCCTTCCAGCGCTGAACTCGTCGACGATACGTCTGTAGCCTCCTGCACTGCGGGAAGTGTCTGAATCGAGACGGGCGATCCGAGCCTGAGGGAATAGGTTCTGCAACTCCTCTTCGATTTTTTCGGTGCCGAAACCTTTGGGTTGCAGGTCGTCGTGTCCGCATGCCGGGCATCGTGACGGCATCGATGTTGTATATCCGCAATAGTGGCAACGGAGACTGTGCGCAGCTTTGTGGTATGTCAGCGTGACGTTGCAATGGGGGCATCCGGCGGTCCAACCGCACGATCCGCACTCTACGAAAGGCGAGAAGCCTCTTCTGTTTTGGAACAGGATGACTTGCCGGTTTTCGTTCAGCGTATTGTCGATTTTGTCGAGCAGGGCACGCGAGAAGTGAGAGATTCGTTCTCCTCGTCGAGTGGCCCGTAGCATGTCGACTACGGTGATTTGGGGCAATACGGCGCCTCCGTACCGTTCGGAAAGGGTGACCCAACCGTATTTCCCGCTTTGTGCGTTGCTGTACGTTTCGAGGGACGGGGTTGCGCTGCCGAGGAGTGTTTTTGCCCCGCATAGTTTCGACAGGACAAGAGCGCAGTCTCTGGCATGGTATCGGGGTGGAGGTTCGGTCTGTTTGAAGCTGTTTTCGTGCTCTTCGTCGATGATTGTCAACCCGAGTTTTTTCAGCGGGAGGAAGAGCGCTGAACGAACGCCGACGACCAGCCGTCCAGACTCTCCGAGTCGTAGTTTTTCGTAGCACTCGGCGCGTTGTCTGTCGTTGAAACGGGAGTGGTATACCATCACGCGCTCATCGAAGTATCGGCGTAACCTTGCGATCAGTTGGGCTGTGAGGGCGATTTCGGGTACCAGGTAGAGGACGTCCTGGCCTTTGAACAGCACTTGGGCGATCAGCGTGATATAAATTTCGGTTTTCCCGCTTCCTGTTACCCCTTGCAGCAATACGACCTCTTTTGTTTCGAATTGAGTTGAGATTTGCGTCAATGCCTGTCGTTGCGCAGGGGATAGATCAGGCAACGATGCGTTCGATTTTGTTTCGGTTGTATCCGCCACCGTGACTATTCCGTCGGGCAGGTTTTCCTCGGTATAAACCGCGAGGAACTTTTTTTCGACCAGTTTGTGCAGAATGATTGCCTCGGAAGCCAGCCTGTTTCTGGGTACCGCTTTTCGGAACGGATCGTCCATTCCGGCACGTTCCACAAAATCGATCATCGCAGCATGTTGTTTGGTTGCACGATGTAGGGATTCGAACGCTTCGTGTAATTTCTGGAGTGAATCGATCGCCGGGCCAAACGTATAGACGGGGATCGACCGTGGGGTATATGCCGCTGCATCGAGAGCTTCTCGCGTAAATCCATCCGGTTTCAGACGGGTCGGGATTGCCGCTTTCATTACTTCTCCGATCGTACACATGTAATATTCCGCTATCCAGGCCCAAAGTTTCATTTGGTATTCGGGGACAATAGGGGTCTTTCCTACAATGGACTCGATTTCGCGGATATTTTTCAGATCGGGGCGATTATCGAGGATTCTCCATACGATTCCTGCATATAGTTTACGAGGTCCGAGCCGCACGATGACCTGCATTCCCGGGGATGGCACCGGAAGGTTTTCGGTGTTTACCGCGAATGTGAGGGGATGCAGAGCCAGAGGCAATACGATGTCGATGTATACGAGCGGCATAACGGAATAGGGTCGTTTACGCGGGCGAAATACGGTTTGAACAAAGATACGAAGAAAAGTCGTACCAGGAGTTGGCAGGGGCGGGGAATCCGAAATGAGTCGTAGGAAGTTGACAGTGCTGTTTTCTCAGCGTGTTGATAAATAGAAGATTAAAAGAAAGGTTTTTTTGAGAGGATGAAGAGACTGGAATTTTTTTTTGGAATCTCGAAAAAACATTGTATATTTGTGGTCGCAAAACCGCGGGGTGGAGCAGTTGGCAGCTCGTTGGGCTCATAACCCAAAGG
>CASDSC010000022.1 GCA_949283215.1 uncultured Alistipes sp.
CACTCTCCCTTGTTTTCATCATTTCGCACAAGACTTTTTCCCTACCACAAACCGACCTTACCCAATTACAAAATATAGATTACCACCACGCACCATCGAACCAGCATTTTATCTATACACAGCCCCACCCTCCCCACCTGTTCTTTTTATGCTAAAACCCCAGACTACGCATACCTCCGTATCCTCAATCATCTTTATTGCCGTCCTCCGATTTACGTCATGTTCGGTTTAGTCTGTACAATAATAATTCCTCACATTCATCCCATATTCAACGCACAGATCCTACTCCATTGAAGTTCGGTCTGCTTTTTGCAATTATTATTAATTTATCTCGCATCAGGAGGCAATGTATCTCACCCACAAGCGGTTTTTCAACACAAAGCAATCGGAATCACATTTTTTTTCCTAACTTTGTACCCAAATGGCTCTGCCATAAACAGATTCCAGTATGAAAAAAACGGCCATTACATTGCTCGTCGTCAGCGCAATCACATTGTTGAGTTCTTGCAAAACGACGCAGGAAGATGCAAGCTCACAACGGGAAGGCATCCTGACAATAAGCTTGCTTGCAGACACGACGAGTCAAACGATCCAAGCAGGAAGAGCGACTGCAGATGCAGTACCGAGCAAAGCCTACGATCCGACATTATTGGACGATTATACGGTCGACATCTACAAGGATGGGCAACTGTATAAGAATTATCCACGCTTCGCCGACATGCCGCTCAGTCTAACTCTACCAGAGGGCAACTATAAGATTTGTGCAGCAAAAGGGGAACTACTCCCAGCAGCGTGGGAATCACCTCATTACGCCGGGTCTCGAGACCAAATTTCAATCCGGGAAGGCAAACCGGTCAATGCAACCGTCACGGTCACCCAAGCCAACGCACGTGTAACGGTAAGTTTTAACGAAGAAGGATTTCCTTTACTTTACGATTCGTACGATGCGGTCTTATCGACCGAACACATGGGTAACGATTCGCTGATCTACGGTTCGGATGAAACCCGGGCAGCGCATTTCATGGCCGAAGAGGAAGGTACCCCTCTCAATATTACACTACGTGTCACACGCAAAGGGAGCGGAATTGCCTACCGTATCGTACCTGAAGAGCTTCCGCGGATTAAACCGCGCCATGACATGCACATTACGTTCAATACGGATGATGCCAGCGTTACGGGGGTCGGCAGTATCACGGTGCAGGTCGATAACACGGTAACTGAGATTCCGATGACGATTTCAGTTCCTGGAACCATGTTGCCGAAACCAGCCCCCGAGATCACTGCCTCTGGCTTTACCTCAGGCAATGTGGAAACACTCACGGAAGGTAATACATTGGATATGGCCACGGCGGTAATTACAGCCCGCGGTCGTATTAAACGCTGCATATTGACGATGCCGACCAACCTGGGCTTAAAATCAGAATATGATCTGGCAGCACTTTCGGCTGCCGACTCTGCAGCATTGATCGCAAAAGGTCTCCACTGGACATCGAATCTTGCGGGCAAAACGCGCGCGGAAGTCAATTTTCAAGATATCATCGCCAACATACCGTCCGCCGGAGAAAGCATGTCGTCCAACACGTTTACGTTGACAGTAGACGATGCTGTTCCCATCACCCAGACGAGCAACACGCTCGAATTGAAAGTCAATGTGAACGCTCCTGTTTTCGGGATGGCGATGACCACGGCCGACGGATGGGCACGCCATGCGACATTGCGGGGCACTGTTACAGACGGCAATCCGTCGCGCCTGCGCTATCAGTACAACGACAACGGGACGTGGACAGATCTTGCCCTCACCCCAACGGTGACGGAACAGGAAGCGACAGCCCGTTGGGAAGGTCTGACTCCGACAAACAACTACGAAGTCCGGGCGATCTACGGGACTCATGTTTCCGCACCATTCACTTTCACGACCGAGCCGGAATTACAGGCCGGGAACAGCGGATTCGAAGATTGGAATCTATACCGTATGGATACCTGGCCCAGCGATATTCCGTTCTACGAACCCTGGAGCAACGGGAGTAACGACAAATGGTGGAATACGACCAACGACATAACCACCTCATCGCATCCGAGTATTGCAACATACGGTTACACAACTTTCCCCTCGGTTTCTTATGTGGCAGGTAACGGCAGTGCTCGAGCGGCAGAAATCAGAACGACAGGTTGGGGCGGAGGCAGCACCTACGCAGGCGGTGCAAGTATCGTCAAGAACCGGACAGCCGGCAAACTATACCTGTGGGACGGTAACGAAGAGGGACATCCGTTTGTTTCACGTCCGCTGTCGATGACTTTCGCCTACAAGTACGCGCCATATGGGACTGACGAATTCGAAGCCTATATCGAGGTTCAACACCGATCGGGGGGGGCGACGACGGTATTGGGTAGCGGTAGTTTCCGCAGTAATGCATCTGTAACAGATTTTGCATCGGCAAATGTTCCTATCACGTACACAAGAGAAGATCTTCAAGCTACACACATCTATATACATTTTGTCTCCACGACCAGCGATTCACCTGCGACTCAACCGGTCCAGATCAATTTGACAGATGGGGACAGCAATTGGAAAACCCATACGGGCAGTATTTTGACGGTAGACGATCTGAATCTCGCATATTAATCCGACGACGATGAAAACACGTATATACTTTCTGCTATTATCGGCACTATTTTTCATGGTATCCTGTGAGATGAAACAGGACATCTTCAACAAGAAAGGGCCCACTTCTACCGAAGGAGTTTTACGGATCGAAGGGATCACACCCGAAGCGGAACCTGAACGAGCTGTTATGACGAATGCAGCCACAGCTCCGGGTACCAAGGGCGACGATGCAACATTCAATGTTGATGATTTCGGCGTTGATATTTTACCTGTGGGTAGCGAAATCCCCATCAAGGAATACGAATCCTATGGGGAATTGAAAGAGAACGGACTGAGCGTGGTGCTTCCGGCAGGGGATTACGTACTTCGCGCGCATTCCGATGACGAAGAATTCAGCGCATCGTGGGAACACCCCTATTTTCTGGGAGAAGAACCTTTCACTATCGAACCTGGCATTATCACAGAAGTAAATCTGACATGCTATATGCAGAGCGTCAAGGTACAAATCGTACTTTCAGACGAATTTCTCGCCTCCTTCCGTGATGATTATGCAGTCACGATCACCAATGGCGAGAGTGTGCTGATTTTCGATTCCCACACCCCGCTCACCGGTTATTTCAAAGCGACAGACATTCTGCGCATGACAGTCTGCGCGACTACCCAAGAGGGAAATGAAGTACGCTATCGTACTACCCTGGCAGGACCAGACGGGACGATCAAACCGAAAGATTTCTTTCTTGTCAATTTGCAGATCGACGTAGCCGATGTCACGGTAGAAAAAGATGAGATCTTACAAGTCGACACGGAACTGATCCAGGAAGAGGTTTCGATTACGATACCGACTCCGAACGAAGAGACAGATCCGACGCCCCCGACAGGAGACGGACCGACAATTACAGGAGACGGTTTTGACATTACACAACCGGTGACATTCACACAAGCCGAAGCTGCTACCGTTCAGGTCCGCGTCAACATTGAAGCGGAAAGCGGCATTTCCAATCTGAAAGTACAGATCGATTCGCCCTATCTGACACCAGAGGTCCTTGGGATGTTTGGTATACCGCTGGAATTCGATATGGCCAATCTGGACCCTGAGTTGGCTAAGAACTTTTCGGATATAGGGCTTGCCACCGACAATATCAAAGGAGAGACCTCAGTCGTATTCGATATAAGCGCCTTCATGGCCCTACTTAATGTCAATACGCATAAATTTCATTTGACGGTGGTCGAGGCTAACGGAGGTACAACCCAACAGACCTTGACCGTCACAATGACTGAATAAAATCTGAAGCGCATAAGAATACGATGAAAAGATACGCGATATATACCATCTTGGCTTCGACCTTTCTATTCACGGGTTGCCAGAAAGAGGATACGATAGGTAACGGATACCTTCAAATCAACGTAGCCGAAGACACTTACACCATATCGAAAAGTGTGAGTGTAGCAACAGCGCCTTATCATATCGAAATAGAGAACTCCCAAGGCGACACAATCGAACGTTTCGCTGATCATACGACAATGCCGTCGCGATTGATTTTGCCTGTAGGTAACTATACGGTACGGGCCGTTTCGCATGCTGCGGAGGCTTCTACGACAGGATTCGACAATCCATATTACGTGGGTAGCGAGGAAGTCACGGTCACTCCGGGGGTACTACGTCCGGTCACGATTGTCTGCACGCTGGCCAATGTCAAGATGACGGTTAGTTATTCCCAAAAAATAATCGACAACTTTACGTCATATAGCGTAACGGTAACGGATGAAGGGGGAAATTCGATCACTTTTGATGAAAACGAAACGCGTGCGGCCTATTTTCTGCCAGGTCGTCTTTCCATCTCTTTAAACCTGACCAATACGAACGGATCATCGTATACATTGCCCGCGGAAATCACCGATGCAAAAGCGCAGGAATACTACAGTCTTACCTTCGACGTTTCGGATGAAGGCACTGGTGATGATGAGGGAAGCAGTTCATTCGAAATCACAGTCGATCCATCGACCAACGAACACGAATGTATTTTCAAGGTTCCCGTCTACCGCTCCCAGCCAGATATTGTATGGCTGGACGAAGGTACACCAGTCAGTTCCGGGACCGAATTAGACGCTTTCGAGACACGCCCACGCGCCCTGACCCTCAAGGCATTATCCGACACGAGCGATGTTGAAGAGAGTAAAAAACTGACCCTTCAATCGCTCTATCTGTGCCTTCGGTCAGATTACGTACAACAGACCTTGGGTCTTTCCGACAGCATTGATCTGATGCAGGCCGATGCATCGACCCTGCAGAAGTTGAATGAAGCAGGACTTGACATTGTGGGTCTCGGAGAAACCTCACGGGAAGTTACTGTTGATTTCAACCGGTTTCTCCAGAGTTCACCGGTCAGTACCCATCGGATCAATGTCTATGCACTTAACTCCAAGAATCTCGAATCCTTGAGTGCACTAACTCTCAAAGTGCGTTCAAATAGCGAGTTGGTCACCGGTTCCGCCAACCCATGGGCAAAATTCGCCTACGTATCCGGCACCTACAACACAGACACGAAACCAGCGGGCCTCCGGTTCGAATACAAAGAAAAAACCGCATCGGGTTGGACTCAGGTAAGTGAAAGTGCCATGACCTTCAATGGCAACAGTTTCGAAGCCAAACTCACGGGTCTTACTCCGGAAGTGACTTATGTATATCGAGTCAACACCGATGATCCCTCTATAGAACCGGCAACAGAAGTTGAATTTACGACAGAATCGGCACCTGAGATTCCGAATCTGAACTTCGAAAGCTGGAGCCAAAGCGGTAAGACATGGTTCCCGAACAGTGACGGAGCCAATTCCTATTGGGCTACAGGTAACCCTGGGGTCACCATGAGTCCGTTGAACAAAGAGAGCAATACTCAACCCGTCGAAGGCGAGGGCAATGCAATATCGGGTAAAGCAGCCCACCTGATCAGCTATTCGGTTCCCTTTGTGAAATATGCAGCAGGTAACCTGTTTATCGGTACGTTTGGCAAGGAAGACGGTAGTATCGACATCATGAATCCAGTGGGAAATGTGAAATTCGGTCGACCTTACACCGGACGCCCCACCCGACTGACCGGATATTACAAGTATCGGACGAAGGCCATTGACACCAATGGAAGTAAAGTTCCCGAAGGCACAGCGAACGATGTATGTCACATCTACATCCGCCTGTGGGACGCCGAAGGGAATGAGTTGGCATATGGAGAGATGACAGACAATCGGACAATGGATAATTTCGAGCCTTTCACGATCGAGCTCAAATACCGCGATCTGACGACTCCAGCCGCCACCGTAACGATCGTAGCGACAACCAGCAAATGGGGCGATGTGTTTGCGGGAGGCGTCGGGAGTGAACTCTGGGTCGATGAATTCCAACTTGATTTCGAATAATAGGACGATGCAGCACTACACGATTCGAACCGTTACGATCCGACTGATTGTAGTTTTCACCCTGTTTTTTGGCACGAGCCTGCCGACAGCGGCCCAGACATTCAACCGCGGCATTGATCAGACCGCATTTATACCCAAAGGGCAATGGCTGCTGGGTGGAAGTTTTTCTTATTCAGAAAATACGAATAGCGATTTTAAATGGCTTGTACTGAATGATATTACGGCTCAAGGCTACACGTTTAAACTCAGCCCATACTTTGCCTATTTCATACGTGATAACATAGGTTTGGGAGCTCGTTTGGGTTACTCACGCAGCTATACGGAGATCAACAGTCTGAATCTCGATTTAGGCGATGATCTCTCGTTCGGGATCAACGACTATGCGAACGTGCAGCACACTTTCAATGCGGCCTTTTTCGCACGCACCTATATCAATCTGGGCGAGAGCAAACGTTTTGGTTTATATAGCGAGATGCGAGCGGGCATAGGCATCGGGCGAGGCAAAAACAGCTCAGGAACAGGTGCGACACAAACCGGTACATTCCAACGGATTACCGAGTTCCAACTCGGTTTCTCCCCGGGGATGACAGTATTTGTGAACAACTTCGCGGCGGTCGACGTATCGATCGGGGTCATGGGTTTCGATTTCAAATGGATCGACCAGACGACTAATCAGGTAGAACATAGCCATCGGCGGGAAAGCAAAGGCAATTTTAAGATCGATATTTTCTCGATATCGATCGGTATGTCCTTTTACATGTAATTAATGCAGATGAATCCGAGACACTTCGCCATAACGTTTTATACAGCCATAGCTGGGCTTATCATATTGTTCACGGGCTGTATCAAAAACGACCTACCCTATCCATACCGAGAAGGGTTGATTACTGATTTCGACGTAGAAGGTTCTCTTGCCGGCACCCTCTCCCTTAAATCTGAGGGGCGTACAGTGACGATCGACGTATGCGACACGGTAGATCTTCGGAGCCTGCGGATAACGCGTTTACAATTAAGTGAGGACACGCGCTTCACAATCGATAGTAGTTTACTGATCAACCCAAACAAGTTTCCGAACGGGAGCGAAGGATTTGCTTCACTTGACGATCTGCCCCGAGCAGCGGACACGCGAATCAATGCCCTTCGTCCATTTTTCATTCAACTGGACACCTACCAGAGTTACCGATGGAAAGTAACAGTCAATCAAATATTCGATCGCAAACTGACAGTGCAGGGGCAGGTGGGCGAACCGATCATCGACCCCATGAACCATACTGCCTTGGTATACGTATCTGAAGGTACGGACTTATCCAACATAACCATCCAGGAATTGCGTTTGGAGAGTTCAATTTCGACCACCGCCCCAGATTTCCATACGGTACACAATTTCACCAGGCCCCAAGTATTCTTGGTAACGACATTCGGGCGTACCGAAAAATGGACGGTAAGCATTCTGACATCAGCCGTCAATGTAACGACAGGGACAGCGGAGCCATGGGCGACTTTCGCGACCCTCCGAGGAGGGAAACAAGAGGGTTCCACAGCGACACCGGGCTTCCAATACAAACAGACAGGCAGCACAGAGTGGATTACCGTAACCGATGGAGTAGTGAGCGAAGCCACGACCTTCTCAGTCCGTTTGACGGGTCTTCTTCCCCAAACGAGCTATACCTATCGTGCAATGCTGGGCGACGAGTATGGTTCAGAATCGAGTTTCACGACAGCATCGGCTGAATTACCACCCAATCTGGATTTCGAGCAATGGAGTCAAAGCGGGAAAACATGGTTTCCGAACGCTGACGCATCGAATTCCTACTGGGCTACCGGCAACCGAGGAGTCACAATGAGTCCGGTCAACAAAGACAGTAATACCTCCCCGGTTGAAGGAGAAGGGAATGCGATCAAAGGCAAGGCAGCCCATTTACAAAGCATCTCCGTACCATTCGTCAAATTTGCGGCGGGCAATCTCTATATCGGGGAATTTGCCGAAAAGGTGGATATATCCAATCCGACAGCCAACGTCACTTTTGGTCGTTCCTATACAGGCAAACCGACACGATTGACAGGATATTACAAATATCGTTCGACGCCCATTGACACGAACAAGGACAAAGTTCCGAGCGGGACTGTAAACGATATGTGCCACATATATGTCCGACTATGGGATTCTTCAGGAGAAGAGATCGCTTATGGGGAATTGGCCGATGACCGTATCATGGATTCCTATGAACCGTTTACGATCGATATTGCGTATAGTAATCCGGCAGCCACCCCGGCCCGCATGACGATCGTAGCCACCTCGAGCCGCTGGGGCGATCTTTTTGCAGGAGGGCTCGGGAGCGAACTGTGGGTAGACGAATTCGTACTCGGCTTCGATCCTATCAACTAATCTGAATATAACCCGTTCCGTCCTAACGGGCCAGCATTTTCTATCGGAATGCTTCCCAAACGGTAAAGGTCCAAGAAGCTACTGACTGAACACGCTCAATTCTGAGACATCCGAGACAGTAGCTTCTATATGTCATGTACCCCGTCCCGGCTCCACACTTCGAGGCTTCCTCCTCCCCAACCTCAACAACACCCATAATCAAGTTCCTGGGACGAAAATACAAATGATTGATGTCCCAGGGACATCAATCATTTGTTTCTCTGAGCTCAAGTGACTCTGGCCCGCATCTTGTAACACGACATTACTGATTTCATACGCAACACTTTTTTCATCCGCCCCGCCACAGGATCACCCGACCTCTTTCTCCTGAGCGGAAAGATGATGGCATGCGCAAGAATAACGCGATGGCTTCGCCGTCTGCGTCTGTGCCGACACGCACCTCACTCGTTTCGGCCTACACCACATGAACACATCGCACCACAAATGGCCTCTGAGTCCATTTTACCAAACTTTTCTGATATTAATTTTGTGTTTCGAGACTTGATATTCCAGAAAACTTTTTTTAAATTTACATGACATGAGAGCTCAAAAAGCACACTACGATCAACCCTGCACATTTCACTCTGTCAGAGGGACAAGATCGTTTCAATAAAAAATAACGACCCGACTATGTCTGTTCTCAACTTCGACAAAAACAGCCTCGGCAACCTCGAATACTCACTCCAACGCGAGATGCTGAGTACAAACCGATCCGGAGGCTACATGAGTACCACGATCGTATGCTGTAATACCCGCAAGTACCATGGATTGATGGTATGCCCGATCGAATCTTTCGGCAACGAAAACTACGTATTACTCTCTTCTCTGGACGAGACAGTAGTACAACACGACCAATCGTTCAATCTGGCCATCCACCGTTATCCGGGGACCTACGAACCGCGGGGGCATAAATACATCATCGACTTCAACTATACCCCTACCCCCACGATCACCTATCGCGTAGGCGGCGTACAGCTTCGCAAAGAGTTGCTTTGGATCCATTCGCGCCAACAACTACTCGTCCGTTACACACTGCTGGAGGCCCATTCCCCTACGCGACTACGTCTGCGTCCGTTTTTAGCCTTCCGCCGCTCACACGAACTCTCGCACGCCAACATGTCGGCAGATTGCCACTCATATGAAGCACGCGGAGGCGTGCGTAACCGGCTTTACGAAGGTTTCCCATGGTTATGGCTTCAGACCGATGCCCCGGGGAGTGAATTTATCGCTGCCCCCGACTGGTATTACGATTTCGAATACCTCGAAGAGAAATGGAGAGGGTATGACTACCGCGAAGACCTGCTTACGACGGGATACTTCGAGATGCCGATCACACGCGACCAAAGCATAGTTTTTTCTTCCTCAACCGAAGAGACTGACCCGGATACGTTGCGCCAAATGTTCGAAGAGGAACTGGGACGGCGATCCGACAAGATCGATTTTCTGTCATGCCTGCGCCATTCAGCGCGCCAGTTCATAGCACGCCATGGAGATAAAACGGAGGTCGTAGCAGGTTACCCGTGGTTTGGGCGGTGGGGTCGCGACACATTCATCGCGCTGCCGGGCATCACCTTGACCCAAGGGAATATAGAGGGGTGCCGAGCCGTATTGGATACGATGACACGCGAGATGCAGGACGGGCTTTTCCCGAATATGGGTTCGGCCTATAACTCTGTGGACGCGCCATTGTGGTTTTTCTGGACCTTACAACAACTCGAAGAGCATATCGGCGGGACTGAAATATGGAAATCCTACGGGACTTACATGAAGGAGATCCTGACTGCCTACCGTCGCGGCATTGGCGATGCCATCCGGGTCCACGACAATGGCTTGGTATGGGCCTCGTCGCCGAATCATGCCTTGACATGGATGGATGCCGTCGTAGACGGACGGCCCGTGACAGGTCGCGACGGTTATCAAGTCGAGATCAACGCATTATGGTACAATGCCGTATGCTACACATTGGCCTTGGCGGGCAAACGGCGCAACAAGGTCGACAAAGCCTTCGTAGAGGAGTGGGCCGAGATGCCGGCTCGCATCAAGAGTGCGTTTCTCGAACGCTTTTGGCTTCCCGAAGGTTATTTAGCCGATTACGTAGACAACTCGGGGCCGAATTGTTTCATCCGTCCTAACCAGATCATAGCTTGCTCATTAGACTACACGATGTTAAGTGAATCACAGCGTGTTTCGGTTGTAGATACAGTACACCTCCATCTATTAACGCCGAAAGGTCTACGTACCCTTTCTCCACGAAATCGGCTCTACGTGGGCCGCTACGAAGGCGACCAACGGACTCGCGACATGGCATACCATCAGGGAACTGTATGGCCCTGGCCTCTTGAGCATTACGTACGGGCGAATTTTATCCTGTACGGAGCCAAATTCCTTCCTCAGGCGCACAGTATACTGGAGGGCTTCGAAGATGATATCAGCAACTACGGTATTGGTTCGATTGCGGAAGTCTATGACGGCGACCCCCCACACCGTCCTGGCGGAGCGATCTCACAAGCATGGAGCGTAGGTGCGATATTGCGCATCCAGGAGATGATCGACGAATATGAGAACACGAATAAGAAAAAGAGATAAACGACTATGAAAGTTTTGATGTTCGGATGGGAGTTTCCCCCGCATATCGCCGGAGGACTCGGTACGGCTTCCTACGGGATGACCCGAGGGCTGGCGAAACACGGAGTCGAAGTGATCTTTGTGGTTCCGAAGGCCTACGGAGACGAAGATCAACGTTTCGTACGCGTAGTCAACGCGAGTGATGTAGAGACGCCGTTCGGGGAAACCTGGCAGGAAGATATCCGCGAACGCCTGACCTTTATCCATATCGACTCGAATATGGTTCCGTATATTTCCCCGGAAGAATTCACGCGCGAACATGAAGAGGAAGTTCATCATCCCGGCGCCACACATGGCGATGTTTGGAAAGAACGTTATACATTTTCAGGCAAATACGGTTCGAATTTGATGGAAGAGGTAGCCCGTTATGCGATGGTCGCAGCGGAGGTAGCCCGACAGTATGCAGGCCTATTCGATGTGATCCACGCCCATGACTGGCTGACCTACTACGCAGGAATCGCCGCGAAACAGGTATCGGGGAAACCGTTGGTTGTCCACATGCATGCAACGGAGTTCGACCGAAGCGGGGACAACATCAACCAAAGTGTCTACAACATTGAACGGGCCGGGATGGAAGCAGCCGATCGAGTAATCGCAGTGAGCAATCTGACGCGCAAAATTGTGATTGACAAATATGGCATTCCTGCCAACAAGGTAGTCACGGTTCATAACGCAGTACGTTTCGACAAGCCGGCCGGCAAGGAAGTTGAACGTGGTGTTGATGACAAGATCGTGACCTTTTTGGGCCGCATCACCTACCAGAAAGGGCCCGACTACTTCATCGAGGCAGCGGCAAAGGTTCTCAAGCGGTTATCGAACGTACGGTTTGTCATGGCAGGAAGCGGGGACATGCTCAACCACGTCATACGCCGAGTTGCGAAACTGGGCATTGCAGACCGATTCCATTTCACAGGTTTTCTGCGGGGGGAAGAAGTCCAAAAGATGTTTGCGTTGAGCGACGTATACGTCATGCCTTCTGTTTCGGAACCCTTCGGGATCTCACCACTCGAAGCGATGAAATCAAACGTACCAGTGATTATATCGAAACAATCCGGAGTTGCCGAAGTTTTAGACTATGCGGTCAAGGTGGACTATTGGGATGTCGATGCATTGGCCGATGCAATCTACGCATTAGTCAAATACCCTGCACTGGCACGCATGTCAGCCTCACGAGGCATGGTAGAAGTGACCAATCTCAAATGGGACAATGCCGCCTCAGAGATTCTGGACGTCTATCGGTCTCTTGTCTGAAAAGACCATCCGGGACCGAGTATCCCGTCACAATAGAGAAGCGCCAATAAAACATCACAACCATGAAAACGATCTGTTTATATTTTCAGGTTCACCAACCGTTGCGACTCAAGCGTTACCGTTTTTTCAATATGGGGAAGGATCACCATTATCTGGACGAAGCCAGTAATCGGGCGATCATGCAAGAGGTAGCAGCCAATTGCTACCTACCGATGAATTCACTTTTGCAGGAACTAATCCACAAATACGGCAACAAATTCAAGGTCAGTTTTTCGATTACCGGCCTGGCTATCGAACAGTTTCGCACCTATGCGCCGGAGGTATTGGATAGTTTTCGGGCGCTAGCGGCCACTGGAAGTGTCGAATTTTTGGCAGAGACCTACGACCACTCATTGGCATCGTTGGCGAACCGAGACGAGTTCATATCACAAGTTGAGGCCCATAGTACACTGATACAAAAGGAATTCGGACAAAAGCCGACCGTCTTCCGCAACACGGAACTGATCTATTCCGACTCGATTGCAGAAACAGTCTCGTCAATGGGTTTCAAAGCGATTTTAACCGAAGGAGCGAAACATATCCTGGGATGGAAAAGTCCGAATTTCGTATATGCATCAGCCCTTGACCAAAAATTACGGGTCCTACTGCGCAATTTCAAATTGAGCGACGACATTGCGTTTCGGTTCTCCGACCGGAGCTGGAATGAGTGGCCGCTGACAGCCGAACGTTACGTAAGTTGGTTGACAGCCCCCGATCTTCCTGGCGAACTGATCAACCTGTTTATGGATTACGAAACGTTTGGCGAGCATCAGAAAGCATCGACAGGGATTTTCGAGTTCATGCGCTATTTTGTCGATCTTTCACTCAAAAGCAAACAGTTGAAATTCGCCACCCCGTCCGAAGCAGCGAAAAAGCATCAGCCAGCAGCGATATTCTCATCACCCTATCCGATCTCATGGGCAGACGAAGAACGCGACGTTACGGCCTGGCTCGGCAACGAACTGCAAAACGAGGCCTTCCAAACCCTGTATAAATTACGGGACAAAGTGGTCCAACTGAACGATCCGGATTTCAATTACGTGTGGAATTTCATGCAATGCTCCGATCACTTCTACTACATGGCGACGAAGTGGTTCTCCGACGGGGACGTACACCAATACTTCAATCCGTACGGTTCACCCTATGAAGCCTTTATCAATTACATGAACGTATTGAGTGATTTCACGATCGAACTCGACCGCCGCGCCGCCTTACAACACGCACAGCAAGCCTCCGTTGAAGAGCATTGTGTTTTGGCCTGATTCACGGCATCGCCAGGGAGGTGTAAGCGCCCCGATTTTCTCGCCAACCGCCTCACCTATCGAATCTGCGCAATGAGAATCTTCCCTTCATCTTACCGCAGCCGGTGTCCCGAGCCAATCAACACAACCTTGAGGGGGAAAGCATCTCGTCAGATTCATCCAGTAACACTATTTTGGGGCTGCCCGAACAACGGGTAGCCCCAAATGTTTATACCCCTTACAAGCCCCGATCACTTGATCGGACCTCTATTGCAAATCACACGATCCATGGAGACATCATGCGATTCACACTCCAACCGATCACAAATCTGGTGCTCAAAACAGACCCCGACACGCACAGCCTTCAAACGGGGCAACAAACGGTCATAATACCCTTTACCACGACCGAGACGTCCTCCCCGACTGTCAAACGCCAGCCCAGGGACGATCACCAAATCGACAGACTGATAATCCGTAAACGGCTCACCTACAGGTTCCAATATGCCGAATGCACCCTCGATCAGCGATTCTTGTCCAAGGAACTGACGTAGTTCGAGCTCATCACCGACGACAACGGGCAACAGAATTCGCTTATCACCATACCAATTCAAAGCCAGCGAAGAGACATCCACCTCATCAGGCAACGGCCAAAACAACAGTACTGTATTTGCGCGGACAAATTCATCGAGTTCTTCCACCTGACGCACAATCTGTCTCGAGGCCACAATACGCATTTCCGTGCTCATATCTTTGTTACGTGCACGCATCAATCTACGCAAATCACACTTATTCGATCGCAGCATAAGATTTTCGCATTTAAGTTTAAAAGGCAGAAATTCGAGAAAATAGTCCGGAAAATTTCAAGAATCTCGGCAAAAAGATTGTTATTTAACAAACAATGGGATAACTTTGTGGCTCGCGACACAAATGCATTGATAACAAAAATAACGAATAAACCACACAAAATAAAATTTCAATCTATGAGCAATCTGTTCACATCTTCGATCGGAAAGAAGCTGATCATGAGCATCACGGGTCTGTTTCTCGTGCTGTTCCTTCTGTTCCACATGTGCATGAATCTTGTGGCGATCATCTCACAGGAGGGGTACAACATGATCTGCGCCTTTCTGGGAGCCAATTGGTATGCCTTGGCAGGTACAGTCGTACTGGCAGCCGGTGCGGTGATCCACATCATCTATGCATTCATTTTGACGATCCTGAACCGTCGTGCCCGCGGAACCCAACGCTACGCAGTCGAAGCGACACCGAAAGGCGTTGAATGGGCATCTCAAAACATGTTTGTCTTGGGATTGATCATTGTCATCGGTTTAGGTCTTCACTTGTGGAATTTCTGGTACAACATGCAGTACGTGGAATTGGTATACAGCCACGAAGAGATCGCTGCATTAGGTCTTGAGCCGGCCAACGGAGCGGCGTTGATTGCAGGGCTGTTCAGCAACCCGATCTATTGCCTGGTCTACCTGATCTGGTTCGGTGCGCTGTGGTTCCACCTGACCCACGGATTCTGGAGTGCCTTCCAGACCATCGGCTGGGACAATCAGATCTGGCGTCCTCGTTGGGTATGTATCTCGAAAGTCATCGCCACAATCATTTTCCTGGGTTTTGCAGCGGTTGTGGTCTATTTCTACGCACACAGTCTCTGCACAGGCGGGGCCTGCTAAATGAGTGCCGGTAAATCAAGTAACAAAACAGACGAAATCATTGAAGTTATGACTAAGATAGATTCACACATTCCCGCCGGCCCGTTGGCCGAGAAGTGGAGTAAACACAAAGCGGAAATCAAAGTGGTCAGCCCAGCCAACAAACGTAAGTTGGACATCATCGTAATCGGAACCGGTCTTGGAGGAGCATCGGCAGCCGCATCGTTGGGCGAATTGGGCTACAATGTCAAGATATTCTGCATATCGGACTCACCTCGTCGTGCACATAGTATTGCGGCCCAGGGAGGTATCAATGCAGCAAAAAACTACCAGAACGACAACGACTCGGTCTTCCGTCTATTCTACGACACGATCAAAGGAGGCGACTACCGTGCTCGTGAAGCTAACGTATACCGTCTGGCCGAAGTTTCTAACAACATCATCGACCAATGTGTGGGCCAAGGCGTACCCTTTGCCCGCGATTACGGCGGATTGCTCGATAACCGCTCGTTCGGTGGAGCCCAAGTAAGCCGTACGTTCTATGCCCGCGGCCAGACCGGACAACAGTTGTTGTTGGGTGCCTATGCCTCGTTGAACCGCCAGATCGCCAAAGGTACCGTCAAGAGCTATCCACGCCATGAGATGCTCGACCTGGTGATGATCGACGGTAAAGCCCGGGGTATCGTGGCCCGCAACCTGATCACGGGAGAGATCGAACGGTTCGGTGCACATGCCGTAGTATTGGCATCGGGTGGTTACGGGAATGTATTCTTCCTGTCGACCAATGCAATGAATTCGAACGGTTCTGCAGCATGGCAGTGCTACAAAAAAGGCGCATGTTTTGCCAATCCATGTTTCACACAGATTCACCCGACCTGTATTCCGGTTCATGGGACCCAACAATCGAAGTTGACCTTGATGTCGGAGTCATTGCGTAATGACGGACGCATCTGGGTCCCGAAGAAGAAAGAGGACGTAGAGGCGATCCGTGCGAAGAAGAAGAAACCGTCGGAAATTGCCGAAGAGGACCGCGACTATTACTTGGAACGCCGCTACCCGGCTTTCGGTAACCTGGTACCGCGCGACGTGGCATCTCGAGCAGCGAAAGAGCGTTGCGACGCCGGTTTCGGAGTCAACGACACGGGACTTGCCGTTTTCCTCGATTTCAAGACCGCAATCGACCGTCTTGGCGAAGATGTGATCCGCCAGCGTTACGGTAACCTGTTCCAGATGTACGAAAAGATCACGGACGTCAATCCATATCACGAACCGATGCAGATCTACCCGGCAGTACACTATACAATGGGTGGTATCTGGGTCGACTACAATCTGATGACTACGATTCCGGGTCTGTACGCCATCGGCGAGGCCAACTTCTCGGATCACGGAGCCAACCGTTTGGGGGCATCGGCGCTGATGCAAGGTCTTGCAGACGGATATTTCGTATTGCCGTACACGATCGGAGACTACCTGTCGCACGAGATCCAAAGCCCGAAGGTGGACACCAATGCACCAGAGTTTGCAGAGGCAGAGAAAGCCGTGAAGGAGAAGATCGCCAAGTTGTTCTCGATCAAGGGAAAACAATCTGTTGACGACATTCACAAGAAACTGGGTCACATCATGTGGGAGAACGTGGGTATGGCCCGTACGCAAGAGAGCCTCGAAAAGGCGATCAAAGAAATTCGCGCACTTCGCGAAGAGTTCTGGCGTGATGTAAAGGTTGCCGGTACGAACGGTGAATTCAACCAAGAATTAGAGAAAGCCCTTCGCCTGGCCGATTTCCTCGAACTGGGCGAATTGATGGCCCGCGACGCCTTGCACCGCCGCGAATCATGTGGAGGTCACTTCCGGGTAGAATATCAGACTCCGGAAGGTGAAGCGTTACGTGATGACGAGAACTTCGCATACGTAGCCATCTGGGAATACCAGGGTCAGGATAAAGATCCGGTAATGCACAAGGAAGAGTTGAAGTTCGAGGCAGTACACCTGGCACAACGTAACTACAAAGACTAACCCGCAGCGGTTACAGAAAAAAGGGTTGAATACATAAAAATCAAAGACGATGAATTTAACACTGAAAATATGGCGTCAAAAAGATGCCAAGGCCAAAGGCGGGTTCGAGACCTATCAGGTCGAAAACATATCGCCCGACACCTCGTTTCTCGAGATGCTCGATATTCTGAACAACAACCTGATCCACGAAGGGAAAGATCCGGTGGTTTTCGACCACGACTGCCGTGAAGGTATCTGCGGGATGTGCTCATTACACATCAACGGCCATGCGCACGGACCCGACACGGAAATCACAACTTGCCAGCTTCACATGCGCAAGTTCAAGGACGGAGACACAATCACGATCGAACCGTGGCGTTCGAACGCTTTCCCTGTGATTAAAGACCTTGCCGTAGACCGCAGTGCCTTTGACAAGATTCTTCAAGCGGGTGGCTTTATTTCAGTTAACGTAGGTGGCGTTCAGGACGCAAATGCGATTCCGATTCCTAAGAAAGACGCGGATGAAAGTATGGACGCAGCGGCCTGCATCGGCTGTGGTGCATGCGTAGCGACCTGCAAAAACGGTTCGGCAATGTTGTTCGTAGCCGCACGTGTTTCGTCATTGGCCAAACTGCCACAAGGTCGTATCGAAGGGGCGCGTCGTGCGAAAGCGATGGTAGCGAAGATGGACGAACTTGGTTTCGGTAACTGTACGAACACTCGTGCATGCGAAATGGAGTGCCCGAAGAACATTTCGGTTAGCAACATCGCCCGTCTG
>CASDSC010000023.1 GCA_949283215.1 uncultured Alistipes sp.
ATAAAGATAGGTATAGATGCCATGGGAGGCGATTATGCCCCCGAGACGGTTGTCTTAGGAGCTATACGTGCTGCTGAGCGCATCGCAACCGACAGTAGAATCGTACTGTTCGGCGATGAAGCGCAGATCGGTGCGATAATGGCGCGTGAAGGCTGCCCGGCAAACACCTTCGATATCGTGCATACCACACAGGTGATCGAGATGGGAGACCATCCGGCCCAGGCATTTGTCAAAAAACCCGATTCGAGCATTGCGGTCGGGTTTGCACACCTCAAGGAGGGGTTGATCGACGGTTTTGCGAGCGCCGGGAGTACCGGTGCCATGATGGTGGGGTGCATGTATACCGTGAAACAGATCGAAGGGGTGATTCGACCTGCCATTTCGTCCGTGATTCCGACGACCGATGGTGGTTCGTCGTTATTGCTTGATGTGGGATTGAACGTGGATTGTAAACCTGACGTATTGTTGCAATACGGTATGATTGGCGATGTATACGCCAAGAGTGTGATGCGCAAACGCAATCCACGAGTCGCTTTGCTTAATATTGGTGAGGAGAAGGAAAAAGGTAATTTGGCTGCTAAGGCAACTTATGAATTGATGGAAGAACAACATTCATTCAATTTTGTCGGTAATATCGAAGCCAAACATCTATTCGAACCCGGATTTGCCGATGTCATTGTGTGTGACGGGTTTGTCGGCAATACCATGTTGAAAGAAGCGGAAGGTTTCTATGAAATAGCGCACCGTCAAGGTATCAGCAATGCATTTATTGACCGGCTTAATTACGAAAGCGTGGGTGGTACGGCTGTATTGGGTATTAATTCCAATGTGATCATCGGTCACGGATGTTCCAGCAGCGTGGCAATCACGAATATGATTCTCCAAACAGAGGAGACCATTAAAGCCGGTTTAGTTACCAAATTACGCGAAATTTTCAGCTAATGGCGAAAATAACTGCAGCAATTACGGGAGTAGGGGCTTATCTCCCCGATTATATTCTCGATAATTTCGAATTGAGTAAGATGGTCGATACGTCGGACGAATGGATTATGTCCCGTATCGGTATCAAAACGCGTCACATCCTCAAAGGTGAAGGGTTGGGAACCTCTTATATGGGCGAGCGAGCCGTACGTGACTTGCTAGAGAAAACCAATACCGATCCGATGGACATCGATATGGTCGTTTGTGCCACGGTGACGCCAGATATGTTTTTCCCGTCAACGGCTAATCTGATTTGCCATAAGGCTGGGATGAAAAAAGCTTTCGGTTTCGATGTGTCTGCCGCTTGTAGTGGTTTCCTATTTGCGCTGACCGCAGCCTCTAAGTTTATCGAAACAGGCACCTACAAGAAAGTGATTGTAGTGGGGGGTGATAAAATGTCCTCGATCATCGATTATGAAGATCGCACTACATGTCCGATATTCGGCGATGGCGCAGGTGCTGTTTTGCTCGAACCCAGTACAGAAGGGTATGGTGTTTTGGATGCTATTTTGCATTCGGATGGTGGTGGTGCCGCACACTTGCATATGAAAGCGGGCGGTTCGGCTATGCCTGCGTCGGAGGAAACTGTACGTAAACGCCTGCATTATGTGTATCAAGAGGGACAGGCTGTCTTCAAGGCTGCTGTTACCAACATGTCAGAGACTGCCGTCGAGGTGATGAAGCGGAATAATTTGACGGCGGATGATATCCGTTATTTGGTGCCGCATCAGGCTAATCTGCGGATCATTGATGCGACAGCCCATCGTATGGGGTTGCCTCGTGAGAAGTGCATGATCAATATCGAGAAATACGGAAATACGACTGCCGGAACATTGCCTATTTGTCTGTGGGATTATGAAAGCCGATTGAAAAAAGGTGATAACCTGATTCTTGCAGCATTCGGCGGAGGATATACGTGGGGTGCACTCTATTTGAAGTGGGCTTACGACGGAGGTGACTTTACGCGATAATTGTGCTGAGGAATATGTCATTGCCGGGACGAGGACAGTGGCAGCTAAATTTCTATTCCGGCTTTTTGTTTACCGGCAGCGTTAAACAATGTCGATAAAGGCCTTGTAGTTCAAGGGATAGAACGATAGTTTCCTAAACTGTAAATTCTGGTTCGAGTCCAGGCGGGGCTACAAAAGACCTGACAATTTAATTGTCAGGTCTTTTTTGTTGTAGACCACGTCGGTTTGTAATTGATCCTTGGCTTCATTCAGCTGTGTGTTATCCGCATATCCTATCGTTTGAGGAAGACTTTCGATTTAGGCGGAACAAGGACATGATTGAATTTGTGTGGAATAGCGTAAAATGTTTGAGAAAACTTTATCTTTGTACTGTATCTATTGTTACAGATTATGTTTTTAGCCATAGCCCAGTGTCCTGTGTTCAGGGGAATAGACCCTGATCGTATTGAAGCGTTATTAAAAGCGGTTCATTATTCAGTCCGGCAATATGCCAGTGGTGATATTATTGCATTGAAAGGCAGTCGTATGACCTCGCTGATGATAGGTGTAGATGGAGTTTTGTCTGCGGAAACAATCGATTCTGCAGGGAAAACACTTCGAATTGATAAGATTAAGGCGCCGGCGTTGATCACTCCTTTTTGCCTTTACGCTCCGCATAATGTACTTCCTGTCAATATTTCTGCACATACACCGGCTTCGGTTTTGTCTATAGGACGCGATGATTTTACGGGCTTGCTGATGCAGGATCGTACGTTGCTGACCAATTTTCTGGAGATTGTCAGTGCGCGTGATAAGGTGTTGACAGATAGAGTGGTGTATATGGCCTACAAAACGATCAAAGGAAAATATGCTAACTATTTGTTGAATAAGATGGAGACTGAAGGGACTTCCTTTCGGAATGACTTAAGTCAACGGGAAATGGCTGACCTTTTCGGAGTGACTCGGCCGGCTCTGGCACGGGCTATAGGGGAAATGTGTGCGGAAGGGGCAATTTATGTGAGTAGCAAGCAGATTACGATATTGTTTGCCGAAAAATTGAAACAATATGCTAAAAATTGAAAGGATATGAGGAGTGATATATTTGATCGGATATGGGGTGATATTACGGCGGTGCGAGAACAGTCTCCGCTTGTGCATAGCTTGACCAATCTTGTCGTGATGAATAATACGGCCAACGCTTTGTTGGCGGCGGGAGCATCGCCTATTATGTCGCATGCAGTGCCTGAGTTGCGGGATATGGTGGCCTTATGTGCAGCTTCAGTCGTCAATATCGGTACACTCGACCCTTCGTTTGTGGAGGCTGCGAAAGTGACCTTGCGAAGTGCCCATGAATTGGGAAAACCGGTCATTTTGGATCCGGTGGGTGCAGGTGCAACCCAATATCGTAATCAAGTGGTGGCTGAGTTGTTGGAAACATCGATCCCCGGTTTTATTCGCGGTAATGCGGGCGAAATAGTGACTTTAGCCGGGTTGCAGGTCGAATCTCGGGGTGTTGACAGCGCGGTTGCCTCGGAGGATAGTGTGGGTATGGCATGCGGATTGGCCGGACGTTTGGGGTGTGTGGTGAGTGTGAGCGGTGCAACGGACGTGATAACGGACGGTCGGCGGATCGGATATGTCGACAATGGTGATCCAATGATGACCAAGGTGACAGGGTTGGGTTGTACTGCCTCGGCTTTGTTGGGCGCATTTGCGGCGGTACAAACCGATGGCTTTATAGCTGCTCTATCGGCTGCCACTTTCCTGGGCGTGTGTGGCGAATTGGCAGCCAAACGCAGTGTTGGGCCCGGTTCGTTGCAGATGCATCTCTATGATGTGATGTATACATTGTCTGAGGATCAATTCAGGTCGGCAGTGAAAGTGCGTGTTGAGGAGTGAGATGCCAAAGTGTTGTTAAGAGGTCTTGATAATTGAAGGGTGAAAATGAAGGAGTTGTATTTAGTGACTGATGAAGGGATGCTTCATGGGCGTGATTTGATTCAGGTTGTCGAGGAGACGGTGATCGGTGGGGTCAATATGGTTCAGTTGCGAGAGAAGAAGGCTTCGCCGCGTGATTTTGTTGAAAAGGCTATTGCGCTGAAACAGATGTTGACAAGGTATGGTGTGCCGTTGATTATCAATGACAATGTGGATGTGGCTTTAGCTTCGGGAGCTGATGGCGTTCATGTGGGACAGAGTGATACTCCGGTATTGGATGTACGGCAACGTTTGCCGTTGGGTGCGATTGTCGGGCTTTCTGTGGAGAGTCGTGCCCAGGTTGTTGAAGCCAACTGGCTCCCGGTCGATTATATTGCGGCCAGTCCGGTATTCGCCACGCCGACCAAGACCGATACGGTGATCGAATGGGGAATAGACGGTTTGGCGTGGATCCGTTCGGTGTCGCGACATAAATTAGTGGCGATCGGTGGTGTCAAGCCAGAGAATGCAGGAGAGATCCTGCGTGCCGGTGCGGATAGTCTGGCTGTGATTTCCGGGCTTTTGCTGCCGGATTCGCCGCGCGAGGCTGCAGCGGAATTCCGGACGATCCTCGATCGGTATGGCGATTGAATGCTCGTGCCTGTGTGTGAAAGTATATAGGCACGTGAGTGTATAGAACAATCGGAGGAAGATTACCGTATATGGCTCTTCCTCCGATTTTTTTGCTTGGGGAATATCGTGTTAATTGTTCTTTTTATACTCGCAGGTTTCGTTCCCCGATGGTCCTTTTATGGATTTATTCATGCGTAATTCAATTAGGAACGCGATCAACAAACCCAATCCTCCGCATAACAATATCGGAGCTCCATACATAATTTCATTTTGGTAGATTGAGGCCTTGGAAAAACAAGAGATGTCGATCCAAAATCCGATCAATACGCCCATTCCTATGCCGATCATCAGCATGGCGATTTTCAAGGTGGTAAAGGAGGACTTTTTGATTAGATCGCAATTCGCAAGACCATTGAGAAGTGTCGGTACTTTGAGATTCGGAATCAATGCGTCGATATTGCTGATTCTGTCGATTATTATCAGTCGTTCACGTCGGAGGACGAACAGTTCAAATATGGCGTAAATACCGTAAGTAATTGTCCCTACAATGATGGGAATGGCAATAAAGTCAAACATAGCTTATGATTTTTTAAAGGTTAATTTTCGGTTGATTGTAACGATCATCGTTGCCCTTTTGACGCAAGGATCCCGATTCGGTTACAAAAGGTAGAAATAATTTTGTAATTTAACCCTGTAACCGAATCGGGATCCTTGCGTCAAACAGTCGATGACTACCCTGGACGAGACATATGATTTGGCGCGGTTGCGCGCGGGCGATGCAGATGCTTTTGCCTGCGTTGTCCGTCAGTTCGGTCCTTCCGTATTTGCGCTCGCTTTTCGGATCGTACGTAACCGTGAGGATGCCGAAGAGGTGATGCAGGATGTTTTTATCAAGGCTTTTCAGGGTTTGCGGCATTATCGTCAGGAGAGCGGATTGTCGACCTGGCTGTATCGGATCGCTTATAATACGGCGATTTCGAAAGTACGCAAGAAACGTTTTGAGTGGTCGAGTGCCGATGAGTCTTGGTGGAATCGTGTGCCGGATGATGATGATGAACCCTTTGCACGAGTGGCCCGAGAAGCTCAATATGCTGAATTGGAGAATGCCTTGGGACGACTCGATCCGGATGAGCGGGGGTTGGTCCTGTTTTATTATGAGAAAGAGATGTCTGTACGTGAGATCGCTGAAATTACCAGTCTAAGCGAGTCAAATGTGAAGGTACGGTTGCATCGTATAAGAAAAAAATTGTATGTTTTAATGACACGTGGCGATGAATGATCGAATAGCTCGGAATGAACCGGATACATTGAAAAAGTTGATGCAGGCTTTGCCGCGCGAAGAGCCTGATCCTGACTATGTGCAACGGGTTATGAACCGTGTGTTGTCCGACAATGCGCGTCGTGAGACTCGGCGTGACAGATGGCTGTTGTTATGGCCTTTTGCAGGTTTATTGGTGTTCATTGTGGTCTTTGTACTGTTCGGGATTTATGCGCCGAGGTTCGGTTTTACGTTGCCTAAACTTTCAGGGGATCAGCTTAACTTCGGATCCATCATGCATGATGGATTGGAGATGTTCCGGATAGTTTCTGACCGTATGCACACAATGGGCGAGATGTTAGCCCCATGGACTGGAATTATGGCAGTGGTTTTGTTTTTGCTTTTCTGTGATCATATCATGCGTCGGATTTATTCGCACCGGAATCGATAGAGAGCCCTGATTGATTACAAAAGAAGCAGGTGTAATCCGTAAATTATTGCTTATCTTTGCCTGCGAAAACAATAGTCATCAAGTATGCATAAAGCGGGTTTTGTCAATATTATCGGGAATCCGAATGTGGGTAAATCGACCCTCATGAATGCGTTGGTAGGTGAACGGTTGTCGATTATTACCTCCAAAGCCCAGACTACGCGCCATCGGATTCTCGGAATTGTGAATGGAGAAGATTTTCAAATCGTCTATTCGGACACTCCGGGTATCTTGAAACCGAGTTATAAGCTTCAGGAGTCGATGATGCGTTTTGTGCAGGGAGCATTACGCGATGCCGATGTCATTTTGTATGTTACCGATACGGTTGAACAGGTCGATATGCAGAATGAGTTTTTGCAGAAAGTAGCTTTGAGCGGAATACCGACCCTCGTGGTTATTAATAAAATTGATTTGACTACGCCCGAAGCATTGGATGGACTGGTTGCGAAGTGGCGCTCTGCGTTGCCGAACGCGACGGTTG
>CASDSC010000024.1 GCA_949283215.1 uncultured Alistipes sp.
GGTCCAGTGCATTCATACTCCCTGCCGTCACCAAAATTCGGGAGGCCGCAGCCGCATCTCCGAAATATTCCACTGCAATTGCCTCTCGCAAGGTTGGCATCCCCAAGGCTGGCGGATAGACCTGCATCGCACGTCCGTTGAAATCGAAACCCGAAACGACCTCGCGCAAATCGATCCCTACCACGGAATTCACCCCCCGATTCAATGCCAAATATCGTTCGTCCGTCTCTTTTTCGAGCTGTGCCAAGCGGCTACCGATCTGTACAATCTTAGACAACGCAGCACCCGATCGTTTGATTTTCATGATTGTATCTCTTTATATTCACCAAGTAAAGATACAACAAAACGGGCAAGTCAATATGTCTGGACGAAAAGAAATACAAACGACTGATGTTCCAACCGAAAAATATTGTTTATAGATTATGCGGGCAGGATTCAGTAGTCTGAACAGAAAACATGTCGCTTAGACAAAGGATGAGAGCTTGCGGAGCCTACAGAGGGTCTAAGGCGGTTCCGAAAAAACAGATGCATCGCAAAAAAACACCTATAAAAAAAAGAAATTCACACCTTACCGGGCAGCCAGATCGTCATATAGCGTTTGCAACATCGCCTGTCCGCACACCAGCAGCGAATCGGTCGTCGCAGTGGCTCCTTCGGATGCCACGACACGTCCTGCCGCGCAATCGTATACGACACGCGCGTCCGGAACAGCAACCCCGAATCCGTCGGGAAAATCATAGAATGCAAAACGTGGCGAGGACGGATCAAACAAATTCTTACTGAATCGGAATTCCGCAGCAGACAGATTCATTTGTCCGAGAAGAGTAGCAGCAAGATCAATCTGCGACCCATAGGACTCGACCCGAAGCGGACCCGTCACGGCACCGCCTGTCAGTACGAGGGGAATGCGGAAACGAGCGTCGTCGTAATTGGTCCGCCCGAAATAGGTCACCGCATGGTCCGCCACCAACACCACCAACGTACTGTCCCACAGTCCGGCATCATGCAATCCGTTCAGCAACGCATTCACACAACTATCCGTATACCAAACCGAATTGAGAAAAGGATCCTCCAACTGCCGAGTCGGCACATCGAACGGCTCATGACTGCTTGACGTCTGGATAATTTTCAAAAAAGGCCGCCTCGATTCCTTACCGAGTTCGCCGATCACCCGATCGAACAACAAATGATCGGGCACACCCCATTGGGCCGACCGCTCGGACATCGAAAAATCATCCTGGCTCACCAGACGTTCAATGCCCTGTCCCAACAGATAGGAACGCATATTGGTAAAATCAGCGTCTCCCCCATAGTAATATTCCGTCGAATACCCTGCGGCACGCAACGTGCGCATCAACGACGGTAAAGACTGCGTCTTGGCTGCATATTTCATCACCGAGGTCGTCGGTTGAGCCGGATAACCGCTCATGATCGCCGTCAACCCCCGATCAGTACGAAAACTGTTTGCATAAAAATTCGTGAAGGCGATACCCTCGTCATACAACCGATTGAGGGTAGGCGTTGCCGCCGTATCACCGCCCAATGCACCCACCGCCTCAGCCGTAAAGCTCTCGAGAATTACCAACACGATATCAGGACGATCGGTCCGCAACAAACGGGGAAGACTATCCTGCACAATTCCTGCAGGCGTAATCATATCTGAGAAAACCTCCGCGGCCCGTTCAGAGGTCATAAAACGATATTGTTCGCCGAAATCCTCGGCATGAACCCAAGCATCGAAAAGATTGAACGCCGGGTTGATCGCGGCATGGTTGAGTTCGATACGATCGCTGTAAAACACCTTGCCCGCATTCATCGTCGAGGCCGACAAACCGCCCCGAATCGGCAAAAAAAGCGCACCCGTAAGCAACAGCAATCCCACAGCCGCAAAGCCACGTCCCCGACCGGGACTCTCATCTCCTACAAGACGGACCAAAACCCGGTCGAACAACCCATAGAGCAGACCGCTCAATACGATCACAGCCAAGGTACCGAGAATCGCCGGCCACCAACCGGCTGCCGTCAAAGCCTCGCGGGGCGTACTGAGATAAAACAACGGCGTCGTATCGAGGCGCAAACCCCAATAACCGTACAACACCATATCGGAAATGACAATCAGTGCCAACAGCAACGCAACCGCCCCATAATAGACGCGTAACACACGACGTACCCATACCGGCCGCAACCACAACGAAACAATCATACACAATCCAGGGAACAGTGTCAAATAACCAGCCGTTGACAGATCTTGAGGCAATCCATGCCACATCACACGTAACCATTCCCCGAATCCGAACGAACCGTAGATGCCATAATTATACAGCATGAACAACGGTTTCCCAAACAGGAAAAGCAAGACGAACAGCAAATAGGTCGCAATAAACAGCAAAAAACGATTTCTCATCGACACAAAGTTCTATTCTCTATGGATGTATAAAACGGAATATTTTGTCGTCTGTGTATAGATTCCGCTCAGCTTTATATTTATAGCTGTCCAACACCTACAACTCCTGCACACTCATCACCGACTTTTTTTTCAGAAAGTAGCAGGTTTGTCTGACAACTTGATCTACCGATAAGGCCAAAACAGCCGCAAACCATGTGGCGACACACCTTTAATCCGACAGAAGATCACTTTATGCAGACAACGTCGGTCCTGGAAACAATAGTTATCTCCGCACCTGTGGTCTATGCCCGGATTTGTCCGTCACCCTCGATCAGGTATTTATAGCTGGTCAATTCGCGTAAGGCCATCGGACCGCGGGCATGCAGTTTCTGTGTACTGATACCGATCTCCGCACCGAAACCGAACTGTCCCCCGTCGGTAAACGCCGTTGACACGTTGACATAGACACAGGCTGCATCCACCCGTTTCAAATACAACCGGGCAGCATCCGCATCTTCGGTCACAATCGCCTCGCTGTGTTTCGACGAATAGCGGGTCACATGATCGATCGCTTCGGCTATCGTGTCGACCGTCTTCACCGACATTTTATAATCAAGGAACTCCGTACCAAAACTCGAATCCGTCGCGGGCGCCAGCAAATCAGAAGGATAATGTCCCTCAAGCGCTGCATAGGCCCGCGGATCGGCATATATCAGCACCCGACTCTCGGACAACTTGGCACACAACGCCGGAAGATCGGCCAACCGCGCACTGTGCACGATCAGACTGTCGAGTGCATTGCATACACTTACACGGCGTGTCTTGGCATTGTTAATGATTGCCGCTCCTTTGGCAGTATCGCCGGCCGCATCGAAATAGGTGTGGCAGATACCCGCTCCCGTCTCAATGACCGGCACCCGCGCATGATCACGCACATAGTCGATAAGTCCTTTGCTTCCACGAGGTATGATCAGGTCCACATCGCCGACTGCCGCCAACAGTTCGCCTGTCGCCTCTCGGCCCGCCGGCAACAAAATCACAGCGTCGGCATTTACCCCACATCGGTCGAGCGTCTCCCGAATCACAGAAACAATCGCTGCGTTCGAATTATACGCATCGGTACCCCCTTTGAGCAAACAAGCATTTCCCGACTTGAAGCAGAGAGAGAATACATCGAAACTGACATTGGGACGCGCCTCATATACCACGCCAATAACACCGAACGGCACGCTGACCTTCGTAATCTGCATTCCATTGGGTCGCACCCATTGTTCGAGGACCCGGCCCAACGGAGATGGCAGGGTCGCTACCTGTCGCATATCGGCTGCTATGCCTGCTATACGTTCCGGGGTAAGCATCAAACGATCGTACATCGGGTTACTGCGGTCCATACGGGCCAAATCCTTCGCATTCTCAGCCAATATATAGTCAGTCGCTGCCTCAGCCGCATCGGCTACACATCCGAGAACTTCATTAATTTTTTGCTCATCGAGCAGATTGAGCTGAACACTCGCCGCACGGCTCTGTTCGAACATCGGTTTCAGATTCATCATCTCGCTTTTTATTTCGGTGGGCAGGGCCATTCCCGCCCTCGCCAAATGTCTTTACAGAAAACCCTCGCAATACCTGCAAAAGGCCAAAAGGAAAAATATGGGCAATTAATCTAAATAGAGATAATCGTAATGGATCAACGCCCGAGCCCCCTTCTTCCCGATCATCGCTCGCGCCTTGTCACTGTCGGCACCTACACGCCCTACGCCGATCGCCACACCCTCCGGAGACATGATACGTACAACATCATCCTTCTCAAACTCACCCTCGATACGGCTCACCCCGACCGGCAACAGACTTACGGCCCGGGGTGACAGAAGCGCCTCATAGGCCCCCTCATTGATATAGATCTCCCCTTTGGTGAACCCATCAGAATGGGCAATCCATTTTTTGACGCCGGAAATAGTATGCGAAGAGGGAAGAAAACGTGTACAGATCAGATCGGACTCGCGATCGAGCACATCGAGCAATACATTGTCCCGTTTACCGTTGGCTATCACCACTTCTACGCCCTCATCGGCCACCTTGCAGGCAATGCGGCTCTTGGTGAGCATACCGCCGCGTCCGAACTCTGACTTCTGTGTCCGTATATATTGGGTCAGATCCTCCTTGCCCGAACGAATCTCGCGAATCACCTCACTCGACGGATCGGACGGATCGCCATTATAAATACCGTCGATATTGCTCAAAATAATCAGCGCCTCAGCATCCATCATCGTCGAAATCAGCCCCGAAAGCTCGTCGTTGTCGGTAAACATCAACTCGGTGACCGAAATCGTGTCGTTCTCGTTGACAATCGGAATCACCCCGTTGGCTAACATCGCGTGCATGCAATTGCGCTGATTGAGATAATGGCGGCGCGTTGACAGATTCTCCTTGGCTGTCAAAACCTGACCACAGACGATATCCTGCTCGCGGAATAGGTTGTAATACCGGTTGATCAGTTTGACCTGACCCACCGCCGAAAACAACTGTCGGGCCGACACGGGATCCAATCGATGCACCGAACCGCGCATCTCGCTCCGACCTGACGCCACAGCGCCTGACGAGACCATGATCACCTCAACACCTGAACGGTGCAGTTCGGCAATCTGATCAACCAACGCAGACATACGGGTCGTATCGAGTGTCCCATCGGCACGTGTCAGCACATTGCTGCCGATCTTCACCACAACCCGTTTATATTGATATTCTCCTCTCATCTTACCTTTCAAATATTACTTCTCCCTTCCTGCAAAGTCTCATGGCGTCTTATGGTAAAAATCCACAAACCTTGCCCCTCTCAAAATGGCTGTTCAAGCCTCCTATTTGCTGGCTTTCAGACCTGCAATCACTGCCTCTGTAAATCCAGCCTCTTTCATGGCTGCAAGCCCCTTTAACGTAATGCCGCCCGGGGTCGTCACCTTGTCGATCTCGGCCTGCGGCAAAGTACCGTTGGCCGCAAGCATCGCCAAGGCACCTCGCATCGTCTGCATCACAATGCGCAGCGATTCCTCGCGTGAAAATCCCAATTCCTCTCCACCCTGCATCGACGCATTGATATATTGCAATGCATAGGCGATCCCGCAGGATGCAAGCGCCGTACCGGCTGCCATTCGTGCCTCGGGAACCAAAATCACTTCTCCAAGACGCGACAGGATACCCCGCACCGTCTCGACCTGAGCTTCCGTGGCGCCATGTTGTGCAACGAACGTCACACTCTCTCCCAACGATATCGCCGTATTGGGTATCACCCGAAATAACACGGGGGCAGGGCCA
>CASDSC010000025.1 GCA_949283215.1 uncultured Alistipes sp.
AGCTGGTATATAATATCTTAAGATGGACAATCAATTCTTATATGCCTTTTTGCTCACTGCTTTTGCCGGTCTCTCAACCGGTATCGGTAGTGCAATCGCTCTGTTTACCCATCATACCAATCGTAAAATACTCTCTTTCTCGCTCGGCCTTTCCGCAGGGGTCATGATTTATGTCTCGTTTGTCGAACTGCTCTATGAGGCACGGATCGATCTGACTGCTTTGATGGGGGAACGGCCTGGAAATCTGGTCGCCGCTGCGGCGTTTTTCGGCGGAATGCTGTTGGCCGGAATGATTGACAAACTGGTGCCCGATATCGAAAACCCCCACGAGATCCGTCAGGTGGAGAGTATGGATGGCCAGGGAACGACTAACAGCGCGGCAACTCGTCAGCGGTTGGCTCGGATGGGGCTCATGACGGCGCTCGCTGTGACAATCCACAATTTCCCCGAGGGAATCGCTACCTTCGTCGCTGCTTCCGATGCTTCCGGAATCGGTATCGCCATTGCCGTCGCCATTGCCATTCATAATATCCCGGAAGGTATTGCTGTATTTATCCCGATCTATTTCGCAACACAAAATAAGAAAAAGGCTTTCTGGTATTCGTTCCTTTCCGGTGTTTCTGAACCGGTCGGTGCCGTGGTGGGATATCTGTTGCTCATGCCGTTTATGACGCCCGAAGTTATGGCTTGTCTCTTCGCTGCCGTCGCGGGTATCATGGTCTATATCTCACTCGATGAATTGCTCCCTGCCGCACAGGAATACGGCGAACACCACCTCTCGATTTACGGCCTGGTGACCGGTATGGCCGTAATGGCTGCCAGTCTAATCCTCTTGATATAAATTTGGTATGTGGGAAAAATTCAAGGCACTGACAACCACGGCAAAATGGATGATTGTCATTATCATCGTCGCTTTGATCGCCATTGCTACCCGATGGAGGTATATTTGTGAAGAGGCGGGGGAAGCCTTTCGAAATCGTTTCGAGATGACTGTGCCCACATCTCAGCCTGCATCACAATCATCCGACAGCGCCGCTATTGATAAGCGATGATCTCTGGGCGTTCGGGCAGATATCGCTCTTGGTCAACTCGTGCTTCGCTCGAAATTCTGAAATAGCGGTTGTCGAGCAAACCTCCTTTGCCTAATGCTACGCCCAACTGTATTTGTAAGGTGTTGAAGATCAAACGCTCGTTCTTGATCCGGATCCCGATGCCGAACGTCGTCATAAAGTTGTTGTTGAAAAAATTATTATGGTTTCCAATGAGACCAAAATCCGCAAAACCATAACACGCCAGTTTGAAGCCATAGACGTGCACCGGTGTGAATACTACTGTCTCCGTATTGATGATGGCTCGATGTTCCCCGGAGGTATAGGCACGAAGACCTCGTAAGCCGTCATCATCTGTAAATGAAATCAGTTCGTTACTGCCTCGCAATCGGTTGAAACCGCGTGTGACGCTCATGGTGACGAACTGGCGCAATTGGCTCCGTCCGGTCATCAGCAGGTTGGAAAAATAATGGAGCCGAAAATGGATGGTGGTTTGGCTCAAGGCATGATTGCTGCGGTTGAGATAACTGCCCGCTTTGATACTGCCTCGCAAGTAACCCCATGAGACAAAGCCGCCCATGTCGAGATTGATCCCCAGGTAGCCGCGCCCCCCGTATTCGCCCCATTGGTAGCCTCCCACTAGTTCGGCATGATAGCCCGCTGCAATATATTCGTTAAAACCATACCCATAAATGCGGTTCGTGGTAAAGAACTTTTCTCGATATAGACCACTGCTTAATAAGATCTCCTGATTGTTGTGAAACGCGGGATTCAGGTCCGCTGACACGTCGGGCCGGTCGAGAAATTTACGGACCTGGTATTCCCCAGTCAAAAACCAGCTCGATCGTATATTCGGTATGTAGATCGATTTGCCTGCCCATAGGCTCCCTGTGCGCGATTTGATATAGTAGGTCGTGTCGCCCGGTAGCGAATAGACGTCGCCGCCCTGTTGCATAAACCTGCCGCCGATCATATAATCTGTGGGGAGGATGAGGTCTTTGTTCAGGGTGGCGCCCAGATCGGTACGGTTAAAGGACTTGCCGCCGATCAGATTGACATGGTATAAGGTACCTAAAAGGTTCGGTATGTCGTATTCCACCCGATTCCCTCCGTAGCCGCCGTGGCGCCAGTCGAAACTGGTCGATATGCCAAAACGATTGCCTGTACCTAAAATATTTTGGTCGTAGAGTTCTAAGCGTGTACGTCCATTCGTATTAAAGTCCCCGTCGATACTGAGGGTCCATTGGTCGCGTGTGATGACGATCACGTCGACTACCTCGGGATCGTCGGTTTGGGTGACGATAAAGTCCGCACTCGCCAAATGGCGGCTCTGGCGCAGGTAGTTCTGGTTGTTAAGCATCAACTGGGCATTGAAAATATCGCCCGGCTTGAACAACAGATCTCTCCGTATAAATGTTTCTCGGGTTACAAGGTGGACTTTGTTCCCGAATCGTTCGAGACGGTTCGTCGGAGCTTGAAATACGTTTTGGCTCCCGATGCGTACTGCACCGATCCGCTTACCGTTGAATTGTTCGAAATAGCTCTGTTCGTCCACGATACGGTCAACCGTCGGTTCTTGGTTCTCACGATTGTCGTCGTACCCGGTGAAAAATAGATCGTATATGAGACGGGAAATCTTACGCTTTTTGCTGTTTTGTTGTAGAGTTTGGTAGAATTGGGTCTCCTTGGCACTCAGATGATCGTCGAATAGTAGTGTATCACCCAGATAGATGCTATCGGCCGGAATCGTGTATCCGATTTGGGCTTGCACACCAACTGCAAGCAGCATAAACAGTATGAATGCCAAACAGAACTTCACGGGATAGATAGCTTTGGTATATAACGGGCAATGTGTAAAAATAATATAAAAAAGCGACATCATTTGTTGATGTCGCTTGAAATAAACTGTGAATCGAAACTCGTTATACCAAGCCGGAGAATCCCATGAAGGCCATGGCCAGGATACCGGCCGTGATCAGAGCAATCGGAATGCCGCGCATCGCCTTGGGTAGATCTTCGAGTTCGAGTCGTTCGCGTATACCGGCAAAAAGTACCAATGCCAGTGAAAAACCAATGGCCGTAGCTACCGAATATACAACAGATTCGCCCAGGTTGAACTCTTTCTGTACAAGCAGAATAGCGATACCGAGCACGGCGCAGTTGGTCGTAATCAGGGGAAGGAAAATTCCGAGTGCCTGGTAGAGTGCCGGACTTACCTTCTTCAGAATGATCTCGACCATCTGTACTAGCGCTGCAATCACCAGAATGAAAACAATGGTCTGCATGTACTCGATACCAAGCGGTACGAGGACGTAGTATTGCAACAGATAGGCTACCACGGATGTGATGGCCATCACAAATGTAACGGCTGCGCCCATGCCCAACGAGGTGCTCACGCGTGTCGATACCCCCAAAAACGGGCAGATACCGAGAAATTGCGCCAAAACAATGTTGTTGACGAAAATTGCGCTTATGATGATGATGATATATTCCATAACTATTTGAGTTTAGCCGTCAGTTTGTTGAAGAGTACGAGCAGATAACCCAGCGCAATGAAGGCGCCCGGTGCAAGAACGAAAATCAGAATCCCGTCACCCGTGATGAATTTCGTCCCGAAAATTGAACCACTGCCGAGCATTTCGCGGATCGCTCCCAAAAGTGTCAGTGAGCAGGTGAACCCCAGGCCAATGCCCAGACCGTCAAGGGCTGAATCGAATACCCCGTTTTTCGAGGCGAAAGCTTCGGCTCGACCGAGAATGATACAGTTGACCACAATCAGGGGAATAAAGACCCCTAACGTGGCATACAGCGATTGCAGATAGGCTTCCATGACTAACTGAACAACCGTCACAAAGGACGCGATCACCACAATGAACGCCGGAATTCGTACTTTCCCTGGAATGAGATTTTTGATCAGCGAGATCACGATGTTCGACATGACCAGTACGAACATCGTCGCAACACCCATACCCAGTCCATTGATTGCCGATGTCGTCGTACCGAGGGTAGGGCACATCCCCAACATCAGTACAAAGGTGGGGTTTTCTTTGATGAGCCCCTTGGTTAATATCTGTAACTTACTCATGGTCTGCAGAATTTGTGAGTGATTGTACGGTTTTGTACGCCCGCGTCAAGGCGTCGACATAGGCTCGGGACGATATCGTCGAGGCCGTGATGGCATCCACATCCCCTCCGTCTTTCTTGACCGCAAGACGGTAGGTGCCCGGATTCTTGCCTTCGAACTGAACGGAAAAATCCGATTTGCTCCGGTCAATCTTGTCGCCCAATCCCGGTGTCTCGGAGTGCTGAAGCGTTTCCACCTTGCAGATCGTGCCGTCCGGCAGAAAACCTGCCATCAATTTGATCAGTCCTCCGAAACCATTGTTCGTAAATGTCTCGACCGCATAGCCAACGACGGTATCGCCTTTTTTCGCCGTATAAACCGTTACCTGACCTCCGTCAACATCGATTACCTGTTTCTCTGTACCCGGATCATTCGTAAATTCCGGTAATACCAGCGCAATGGCTTGTGTGACCTTGGCTGCTTTCGCTGCATCGATAGGCCCTTTGGTCGCCTGATAAACCAACCCAACGGCCGCCGAACAGATCAGCGTGATGCAGAACAGGACCAATACCATGTTTTTCAATGTACTTTTCATCTTCTCTTCCCTCCTGTTATTTGGCCAGACCGAAGCGGCGCGGTTTGACATACTTGTTGATCAGGGGAACGACGGCGTTCATGATCAGAATGGCGAACGAAATGCCTTCCGGATATGAGCCGAAGACTCGGATCAGAATCGTAATGACACCGATACCTATGCCATAAATGACCATGCCCCGTTGGGTCATCGGTGAGGTGACATAGTCCGTGGCCATGTAGATGGCTCCCAGCATCGCTCCTCCCGAAAGAAGATGGAAGAGCGGATTCATGTATTGTTCGGGGTTGACCGCCCACAGAATGCCGCTGAACAAAGCCATCGATCCGAGTACACTGACCGGTATATGCCAGGTGATCACTTTACGGACCAACAGGTAGGCGAAGCCCATCAACAGGGCAAGGGCTGCAATCTCGCCCAAGGAGCCCGCTTTATAACCGAGCAGCATGTCGGCCATCGAAAGATCTGGCATCAGTTCGCTCACGCTTTTCCCACTTTTGAGCGCTTCCTTGACAAAGGCCAGGGGCGTAGCGCCCGAACTGGCATCCATGCCCGTAGCTCCCGTCAGACTGTCCACTCCTTCCGGAATCGGAAAACTGGTCATCTGTACCGGAAAGGAGATGAGCAGAAAGACACGGCCTACAAGAGCCGGGTTGAACGGGTTGCGTCCCAAACCGCCAAAAGACATTTTGCCGACTCCGATAGCAACCAGTGAGCCCAGGATAACCAGCCATACGGGAATGGAAGAGGGTAAGTTGAAGGCCAACAGAACGCCTGTTACGCAGGCTGAATAGTCGCCCAATGTGCTCTTGCCTCCCAGCAGAAAACGTTGGATCAGGTATTCGAACAGCAGGCACGAGATTACGGCAACAGCTGTAACCTTCACGACGCTCGTTCCGTACACGATCACCGATATCGCGAAGGCCGGAATCAGGGCGATCAGTACGTCCCGCATTAATCTTTTCGTCGAATCGCTCCCGTGGATGTGGGGCGATGGCGACACAATCAATTTTTTCATCTATATGGGTTCGTTATTTTTTTGTCGTTTTCCTTCTGAATCAGCCTTTGCGGGCCCGGATCATTTTCATCACTTCGGCCTTGCCCAGCCGGATGTAGTCGAGGAGCGGAAGGGCGGCCGGACAGGTGTAGGCACAGGAACCGCACTCGATACAATCCGTTACGTGGCGAGGCTCCATCTCGGCGAACATGCGGTGTTTACCCAATTTGCTGAGCATGTAGGGCTCCAGACCCATTGGGCATACGCTCACGCATTTAGCACATTTGATACACACCTGGGCCTCCGGACGAAGCGATTGGTTCTCTCGCATGAGCAGGACTCCCGATGTCCCCTTGGTGACCGGACCGTCGAGATTGGCCATGGCCCGGCCCATCATCGGCCCTCCGCCGATCACTTTGCCGGTGTCTTCCGGAAGACCCCCGCAGTAATCGATCAGCGTACGTATCGAGGTGCCGATACGTACTTTCAAATTCGAGGGCTTGTCGAGCGATTTGCCCGTTACCGTAACAACCCGTTCGATCAGCGGTTTGTTTTTTTGGACCGCCTCGTATACGGCCAATGCGGTGCCCACATTCTGGACCACAGCTCCTACGTCAATAGGAAGGGCCCCCGACGGTACCTGGCGTCTGAGTACCGCATCGATCAATTGCTTCTCGCCCCCTTGCGGGTATTTGACCTTCAAGGGTACGACTTCCAAATGCGGGTGATCGGCACATACTTTCTCCATATAGTCGATCGCATCCTGCTTGTTGGCCTCGATGCCGATATAGGCTTTGTCAACGCCCAGTGCCCGGCAGAGAATATCTGCTCCGACTGCCACCTCACGTCCGTGTTCCAGCAGTACACGATGGTCCGCCGTCAGGTACGGTTCGCATTCGACGCCGTTCAAAATCAAAAATTCTGCCTTCTTGCCTTGCGGAACCGATAATTTGACCTGAGTGGGGAATGTGGCGCCTCCCATACCGACAATACCCGCATCGGCAATCCGTGCAATGATCTCTGACGGGGTGAGTGTGCATTCGCGTACCAGTGTGTCGCTGCGGTCGATCGTATCGACCCATTCGTCTCCTTCGACTCGGATCGTGATCGCCGGTTTACGCAAACCAGAACCATCTACTACCGGGTCGATCGAGGTAACGGTCCCCGATACCGAGGAGTGGATATTGCTCGATACGAAACCTGCGCTTTTGCCGATCAACTGGCCTACTTTCACCGTATCGCCCTTCGCAACAACTGCTGTTGCCGGTGCGCCGATGTGCTGAGACAGGGGAATGACCACGGTTTCCGGTACCGGCATCGTCACGATGCCAGCTCCCTTACTCAACTTATTTCCTGGCGGATGAACTCCGCCAATGCGAAAACTTTTCAACATATCGTTATTTCGTTTTGCTTACTCTGAGATTCAGGGTATTATTCTATTTGTTCGTTTCCCTTTTCTCCAAACCTCGTGGCCGGATCATGGGGTTGTTTTCTCTCTAATAATTTGCTTCTGCTTGCGGTGAGCCGCACGTGTGACAATATCAGCGAACCGCTATACGTCGGGCAGATTAGGCTTGTGTAGTTTGATGTGTTGCACCCTCTTCCTTCACTGCGGGTGTAGATGGTGTAGCTTGGGTGGTACGGTCGGTTGGAGTGGCCGGACTATTGCTTCCCTCGTCTTTTTTGGCCGGACGGGGAGGGAAGTTCACCTCGATGATCGCTCCTGTCGGACATTCAACCACACATTTGCGGCACATACGGCATTTGTTCGAATCGATATAGGCCAGATTGTTCTCCAGCGTGATCGCCCCGAACGGACAGGTCTTCACACACTTGCCGCACCCGATACAGGCTGCCGTACAGGATTTGCGTGCGATACCGCCTTTCTCCTTATTGACACATGAAACATAGATGCCGCGGTTCTTGACCCCTTTGCGGCGCAACTCGATGATCCCTTTCGGACATGCTTTGACGCAGGCTCCGCATGCCGTACATTGGTCCGGATCAACTTCGGGAAGTCCTGTGGCGGGGTTCATGCGTATCGCACCGAAATTGCAGACCGAAACACAATCGCCCTGTCCCAAACAACCGAATGTACAGCCCGTTTCACCTCCGTATAACGAAGCTATCGTGGCACATGATGCGGCTCCGTTATAGGTGTTGGTGCGAGGCCGTTTCTCACAGCTCCCTCCGCAGCGGACTACCGCAACCTGAGGCTCTTTCTCCGGTGCTGCCTTGCCCAGATACGAGGCGATCGATTTCATCGTCTCCTGCCCGCCAACGGGACAATACAGATTCGAAATATCGTCTTGTTTGACCAAGGCATCGGCCATGCCTCGACATCCAGGAAAACCGCAGCCCCCACAATTGGCCCCGGGCAACATCCCCTCGACCGTGTCGATCCGCGGATCTTCGTATACCTTGAATTTCTGCGCCACAAAGTAGAGTATGACTGCAGCCAGAACCCCTAACGCACAGAGCGTCACAATCGTAAAGATTAAAACCTCATTCATTCCGTTTTTCGTAATTTAAAAATAATCTCTTTCTCTATCTTGTTTCTGAATAGATACAGTATAAAATAATATACCGATACAACTATCAATGTCGTAAGGCCCGCAGTGAGTTCTGGAACGCCTCCTCCAAGCATGCCAAGCAGCGTGACGAGCATCAGTACGAAAGGAACCATATAAGCAAGAATCACCGCTTTGATCCCTACAACTTTTGCGGCTGCAACGATCACATCTTCACCGATTGCGTAGGTCGGGGCGGCTGGCGTCGCAATGCGGATGACCTTCTCTTCCGTCGTATGCATCCCGCACATCCCTTTGACCTTGCAGCTGGCACACGCCTCGGACACTTCAATGGCTACATCCACCGTATCGCGGTGGATGGCGATCACTTTGCCTTTATGTTCAATTTCTCCGTTCACGTGCACGATCTTGTTAAAAAAACAATACCCTCGAAAGGGTATTATCTATGTGTCAGGTATTTAGTATCCGTATTTGTTCGTTAGAGGCATAATTCGTCCTTTCCCAAAGGTCCGGGTCGACATACGCAGTATCGGACAGAATTGGAACCGTTTATGTTCGTTTTTAAGTACCATTTTATAGATCTTATAAACCGCTTCTGCGTCAAACCCCGCATTGATGATCTCTTCGCGATGTTGCCCCTCTTCGATCATCCGGTACAGTATGGCATCGACCACATCGTACGGTGGCAGCGTGTCGGTATCTTTCTGTTCGGGCCGCAATTCGGCTGACGGCTCTTTCTCTATCGTGTTGAGGGGTATGATCTCTTTGTTGCGGTTGATGTAGCGGGCCAGATCGTATACCTCGCTTTTGTAGAGGTCTCCGATAATGCTGATCGAACCGATTGTGTCCCCGTACAGCGTACCGTATCCTACGGCGCATTCGCTCTTGTTCGAAGTATTCAATAAGATATGGCCGTATTTGTTCGATAGGGCCATCATCAGCATCCCGCGGATACGTGCTTGGATATTTTCCTCGGCAACACCGAACGGTGTATCGCCAAAAACCGGATGCATGGCGTCCATCACCTGTTTGTAGATATCGGTAATCGGTACAATCTCATATTCGATCCCTAGGTTTTGAGCCAGTGCAACCGCGTCTTCAACTGAATGGTCCGATGAAAATTGGGATGGCATCATCAATACCCGTACATTCTCGGGCCCGAGTACCTCCGCCGCCAAAGCTGCCACAACAGCCGAATCAATACCTCCCGACAGACCCAGGCAGGCTTGTTTGAATCCGTTCTTGACAAAATAATCCCGCAATCCGAGTTTGATGGCGCGGTATACGTTCACGGTCTTGTTCTGGTAGGGAATTTCCAAAGGAGGGTAGGCATAATCTGTGTCCCAGATCTGAAAATCTTCCTCGAAATTCTTTAACAAAACGACGGCCTCTCCCTTGGCATTGAAAACGGCAGAAGATCCGTCGTATACGATATCGGTCTGACCGGCTACGTGGTTCACGAAAGCTACGTCTTTGGCTTTCGTGTAGGCGATCCGACGGTATTTCTCGTAACGTTTCTCTATAATGCCCCGAGAATAGGGGGTCAAGGCTAAGTTGATGATCATGTCGGCATATTTGCCGAATTCCTGCTCATACAGTATGTCCTCGCCTACAATAACCGCTACTTTTTTATTCCCTATTTTGATATATTCACACCCTTTGGATGGTGTGATATGACGCACTTCGTCGCGAGAAACAACATGTTGTTTGCCTATATAGCGTATGATTCTGCGATTTTCAATCAGTGCTGCTGCACTGATCGTGTTGTTCTCGCACTGGATAGGCAAACCAACCAATACGGTGATGTCGTCACAATAGGAGGCGATCTCGACTAACGCTTCCTCGCACAAATCGAGAAACGTGACTTTGTTGAGCAAATCATAGGCTGGGGCCCCGCTGATGGCTTGTTCTCCGAATACTGCGAGGTCTGCCCCTTCGGCTTTGGCTCGCTGCACGCTCTCGATAATCTTTATCTTGTTCGCTTCTATATCGCCTATCGTGTAGTTTAATTGAGCGAGGGCTACTTTCATTGCGTAGTGGATATTAATTATGCCTGCAAATATACAATATTTTACTTGATAGTAAAAAAATCGTTTTGCTATTGGAATATTAAATTTTATGCTTATCTTTGCCCCCGGTTTGAAACCAATGATGGTGCCATAGCTCAGTTGGTAGAGCAAAGG
>CASDSC010000026.1 GCA_949283215.1 uncultured Alistipes sp.
CACCATATGTCAACCCCACAACATTGCAAATGACCCACAAAAACGATGTGGAATCCGCCAGTCCGAACACTCTCATCAAAGGTTTCAACGGCATGATCAACCAATCGAGGATCCTGAATTCACGCAACACACTTTGCAATATATTCAAACCGACGATCAGGCCGGACATTTTCACCACCAACGGGAAAATCATTTTCGCCCACCCACCGATCACATCAGCCCAACCATCGGCAGCCACAGACGGTGCAGTCAACCACAATCGGCCCTCTAAACTTACTGGCAACACACGATCGAGCAGGAAACCAGCCACTATAGCGGCAGTCACTCGCAACAAGGCCATTTGCCACCCGGTCGCCCCGGCCCGTCGCTGCACAGCCGTTTCGATGATCAGGTTATGACAAATCAGCCCCATAATGGCAAGGATAATCGCGGCCCGATAGTCAATAGCCAAAGTAGCCATCACAGCTACGGCAGCATACAAATTACTGCATGCACCGGTCAGAAACACCAACGCGCCATCGCCCGGTAATCCCATCAACCCAAACAAGGGGGCCATTTGCTGTGAGACCCATCCTACCACGCCCATATACTCCAGACAGCTCATAGCCAACGTAATAGGAATCGTCAATTTGATCACCCACCACGCAGTACGCCATGCAGGCATCCATGCAGCCACAACGGCATTTTTCAATCTACGCCCCATATATCGGTTCCATTATTGCGCACTCTCGGCCTGCGCCGCACCCACATACTGATTGTATAACTGGCGGACCACTCCATCGACCAAGCCCCTCTTCGGCACAATAAACTCGTTGATTTTTGCGCTTTTAGCCGCTGCCAAGAAAATCTTCATAGCCGGTACGATCACATCGGCCCGATACACATCGAGTTTGAGCAAATGGATACGCTCCTCATAAGAGAAAGTCTTCAGATAATCGTAGAGGACCTTTATCTCGGTATACGATACAGACTCGCGCTCTTTCTTGTTCAGCAGTTTCGCCACTTTGTTGATATTCCCGCCCGATCCCACTATCGCAGCAGGGTCGTATTTCGCGCCCAGTTTCTTGAGCCACTTACGAAAGTCATCCCATTCACCTTTCTTGACCTTGTCGTTCAACATACGTACCGTACCCAATCCAAATGATTTCGATTCGGCCTTATTTCCGTTACTGTATACCGACACCTCGGTACTACCACCCCCCACGTCAATCAAGATATAACTTCGATCTTGCTCTACCATCTCATTTGCACCACTCGAAAAAATCAGAGCCGCTTCCTCACTGCCTGATATGATCTCGATTTTGATTCCGGTACTCTGTTCGATACGGGCAGCAACCTCCGCACCATTAGTCGCTTCACGCATCGCACTCGTTGCACAGGCACGCATCCGCTCAACGCCAAAGCTCTTCATCAGATGCGCGAAACCTTCCATAGCCTCACACAAACTGTCACATTTGGTATCACTGATCGTACCGGAAGTAAACACATCTTCGCCCAAACGAATCGGCACTCGGACAAAAGCCGCTTTTTTAAAAAGCGTTTCACGTGGATAATGCTCGACACTTGTAATCAACAGACGCACGGCGTTCGAACCAATATCGATCGCCCCGAGCATAACGGATTGAATCATGCGATTTCAGAATAACTAAACGACGATTACTTATGCTTTTGCAAATAAGCGTAAATAGCCTCCTGAGCACGAACAGGAACCGTTCCTGGCTCTGTAGGCTTCACATATTTGTTTTCGGCAAAGTTACTCAAATCTCGGGCTTTTACCGTATCTGACCACTGAATATCGAAAATTTTCCGCACCGTACGTCGAATTTCCTTATCAAGAATCGGCACCCCGACTTCTACGCGCCGGCTCAGATTACGCGCCATCCAATCGGCACTAGCGATATACACCTGTTCGTCCCCATGATTTCCGAAGATAATAATCCTTGCATGTTCCAGGAACTTATCGACGATACTGATTGCCCGAATATTTTCGCTAAGACCTTCAACCCCGGGCATTAAGCAACATGCCCCTCGGACAATCAACCGCACTTCTACGCCGGCCATACTGGCCCGATATAGGGCGTAAATCATATCCACATCCGTCAGGCTGTTGAATTTTGCATAGATATACGCCGGTCTTCCCGCCTTGGCATTACGGATTTCCGCATCGATCCGCTCCATAAAGAAGTTGCGCATAAAGTAAGGCGAAACGATCAGTTTTTTGCATTCGAAATGCTGATGGGTATGCTGTAAGAAATCGAATACTTTGGCTGCATCCTCGGCAATCTGGTCGTTAGCAGTAAACAAGCTGAAATCAGAATACAGAGTAGCGGTATCTTCATTAAAATTTCCGGTTCCTATATGGGTATATCCTTTCAGCCGGGCGCCTTCACGCCGTTGCACGAGAATCAGTTTGCTATGCACTTTGAGCCCTTCGATTCCGTGAATCACCTTGACCCCCGCAGCTTGCAAGGTATCGGTAAATTCGATATTACGTTCCTCATCGAACCGCGCCATCAGTTCGACCAGCGCCACGACACGTTTTCCGTTACGTGCGGCATTTGTCAGGGCACTGATTACTTTGGAGCGTTCCGCGACCCGGTAAATCGTAATGAAAATCGATTCGACATAGGGATCGATCGCGGCCTCGCGCAGGAAATCGAGCAAATGCGTGAACGACTGATACGGATAGGTCATCAACAGATCCTTTTTCTTGATGACACTCAGAATACTTGAGAATTTTTTCACGCCAGGATGCAGCAGAGGCACCTGACGGGGATATTCGAGTGCGGGAGCGACACGCGGGAACTTCATCAAATCGCGTAAAAAATGGTATCGTCCGCCGGCATTGACATTCACCAGGTCATGCAGTCCGAACTTGGAGGTTATCAACATCAACAAATCGCGCGGCATTTCACGATCGTACACCAAACGAATCGGTTTACCGTGCATACGTTGATTGATTCCCAACTCCATTTTTTGGATAAGACTTTTGGAGATATCGTCGTCCAGGGTCAACTCGGCATCGCGAGTCAATTTGAACGCATGCGCCGTGATCTCGTCATAATCGAACATGAAAAATATTTCGTCGAGACAGAATCGCAGAATGTCGTCCAGAAAGATGATATGTGTTTTACCGGCGGGAGAAGGCAATGTCACAAAGCGCGGGCAAGCACTGCTGACCGGGATTTCGATAATCGCATAACGTACATTGGCACGTGCTTTACGGCTCCACATTTTCACAGCCAGATAGCTTCGGTCATCCCGCAGGAACGGCAAGCGATTACGTTTACGCAACATCAACGGGACCGTACGTATACTCACTGTCGAAGCGAAATAGTCACGCACAAAGATTTTCTGTGTTTCACTGAGTTGCTGTTCATTGACCACCTCAATACCCTGCCGTTCCATTTCGCTCAGGATATGATTGTAGGTCTGTTCATATTTTTCATGCAAAGCAGCTATCCGTTCACGCACCGTATCGAGTAATTCAGCCGGGGCATAATCTCCCGAGAGGCGTTTATGCTTACGGCCTGTCAGAATGGTCAATCGTTCCAGATTCGCTACCCGCACGCGATAAAATTCATCGAGGTTATTGGAATAGATACCCAAAAAACGGAGCCTTTGGATCAAAGGCACACTTTCATCCTGTGCTTCCTGCAATACTCTTTCGTTAAACAACAGCCAGCTCAACTCTCTGTTGAACAGGACCGACCGATTCAATTCCGACATATACTGCATGATCTTGATTAATAAGCTAAGTTACGAATAATTCGTCCGACCGATTCATCGGTTATGTTAAATTTTCATTAGGGATACAGCCGACACAGCGATCATTTTTGCGGAGATAACCACCCTCGCCTGGCATGATCCGTAAAAAAGAGTAACTTTGTCCGTATTCAAACCGCATCGTCATGACACAAAACACATACCGCACGCTTACCTCTGAGGAGATCAAACAACTCGAAAATCAAGGTTGCACGGCTGAAGATTGGCAATATATCACAGTCGGTTCGGGTTTCGACGCCCTCTACCTGCGAGATGTCCGATTCAGCGGACACATCCGGATCGGAGCGACCGGCACCCCGATCGTATCGGAGGACGGTATCCCGCGACGCAGCGGTCTATACAATGCAACACTACATGACGTGACGATCGGAGACAGGTGCTATATCCGGAATATCGGATCACATATTGCCCGCTACCGGATCGGGAACGACGTATACATCGAGAACAGCGGCCGTATCGAATGTACGATAAGTCCGGCTTTCGGCATCGGGACCCCCGTAGCCACGGTCAACGAAGGAGGCGGACGCGAGGTTCCGCTCAGTCCGTCTCTCAATGCGCAAATAGCCTACCTGACAGCCATGTACCGCCACCGTCCTCAGACCGTCGAACGATTGAGCCAGATGCTTGCGAATGTGCGTCCTGCCAACGCCAAAGGCACGATCGGCGATCGTACACGGATCGTCGCATGCAAAACGATCGTCGATGTCGATATAACTGGTATCGGTGCAATTATCGAGGGCGCCCTGGCATTACGCGACGGCACGATTGTCAGTACAGCGGAAGACCCTGCCACCATCGGTCACGGAGCCAGCGCTACATCATTCGTCATGGCGCCGGGATCGCGACTCGGCACAGGTACCATCACCCATCGTTGTTTTATCGGAGAAGCTGCCCATCTCGACAACGGTTTCAGTGCCGAGAATTCGCTCTTTTTCGCGAATTGCGAATTTTCAAACGGAGAGGCATGCTCGATCTTTGCGGGCCCGTATACCGTATCCCACCACAAGGCTTCCCTGCTGATCGCGGGGATCTTCTCGTTTTTCAACGCGGGCAGTGGGGCCAACCAGAGCAACCACCTGTACAAAACAGGTGCTGTACATCAAGGCGTTCACGAGCGGGGCTGCAAACTGGCCAGCAATGCCTATATTATGCTTCCTGCGCGTACCGGCGCCTTCACGGTCGTCATCGGACGACACACAAGTCATCATGACACGGCACAGTTTCCCTTTTCCTACCTTATCGAACAAGAGGGAAAATCATACCTGATGCCTGGCATCAACCTCAAAAGCTACGGGACGCTACGGGATATGGAGAAGTGGCCGCGCCGGGACCGACGCAAAGCGACAGGTCAGGACAAGATCATATTCGACCAGTTGAATCCCTATCTGCTCAACAAGATCCTGCAGGCGATCGACACGACCGAAACACTGACAGCACAAAGCGGTGTCGACACCCATACGGTCGGACGCGCCAAGGTCAAAGACGTCCTGCTCCGAAAAGGACTCCGCCTGTACCGTTTGGCCCTGAGTGCCGCAATCGGGCGGTTACTCACGATCGATTCACCGACCGATCAGACCGAAACTTGCCCAGCCGCCGAATCAGCCCCAAGTCTTCCTGTGCCCCATCCATCCGCAACCGACGCGTTCCCGGCCCATCCTGCCGACACAAAGGATGAACAGGCCCAACTCCCATACGGGTGCGGCGAATGGGTCGACCTGGCCGGCTTAGTCGCCCCGCGCGAACTGGTCGAGGAGCTTCTCGACCGAATCGACCGACACGAAATCGAGATGACAGACCAGCTGAATGCGGTTCTGGACGGACTGTACGACAATTATCCGATCTATGCACGCAATTGGGCAGAAAAGACACTGAGCCGCCAGCTTGGCCATACCCTATCGCAAGCAGAGATTGCCGCAGCCATCGCGCAGGGACAAACTGACGGAGCAAAACTCGATGCACTGATCCGTGAAGACGGGGCATCCGACAGCAATGCCGTAATGGCAACCGGTTACGGGATCGATGCCATGACCGCCGAAGAGAGAGCCGAAGATTTTCGACAAGTCAGAAAATTATAAACAGACATGGTCACCAGGCTCCCAGCACCATGCGCGCAATAGCCCGATCCCATCGGATCCTTGCACTGATGTACCGACTGCATTACCGAATCCACTCCGATCTTTCTCCTGGGGACTTCGACACTCTATTCAAACACAGTGCATCTGCCATAAAAAGACAGGGTCGAAGCCACAAACAAGTTTTCGGATTAGAGAGCGTCCGCAGCTACCAACCTTAGATATTGTTTCCCCCAATGCACATAAAAAGGGCAGCACGAACCGATTTTCGTACTGCCCGATATACAATAATACATTCACAGGCCAGGAGCCTTACGCCTCTCCTTCGCGCTGTTCGGCCAGAAATCGTTCAGCGACAACCACACGAATAGCCCGATCAATCACCTGAAATTCAAAAGGAGAATAGCCCAACGCTTCACCGTCTACTTCAATCGCAATTTCGGGTGATGATTCGATACGTATTTTACGACCGCGATCCAAGCTGATTTTTTTAATTTTGTAAATACTACCGTCGTACAACGCACTGAAACGGGCGATCACTCCGAGTTTACTGATGCGGCGAATCACCGTCAGGTCAAACAATCCGTCATCGGCCACCGCATTCGGTGTTTGCAGCATACCGCCTCCATTGTAACGGCCGATACCTACCGTAGCGCTGTACACCAAATCGTTTACCACCAACTGGTCGTCGACCCAAATTTTGACACCTGTCGACGAATAAGTCAATACCGCTTTGAATGCGCTCCACAAATAGAGCCATTTGCTACGGCGCCCCTCTTCCTTCAGGTGGTTGTATTTGCGATTGACAAAGGCATCGAATCCGACCCCCGCCACATTGGCCATATAGCGCGACTGTTTGTAGCTGGCATGATAATAAGAGATGACCCCCACATCTTGCAAGAACGAGTGACCGGCCACGATCGCCTTGATCGCTTCGGAATATTTACGGGGAATCCCGAACATACGAATCCAGTCGTTCCCCGTACCGACCGCAATGACTGCCAGCAGGACATCCTGAGTAGGTACAGTTTTCTGAATAAACAGGCCATTGACGACTTCATGGATCGTACCGTCGCCCCCCACCACGATAATCTTGCGATAGCCGCTATTGACCGCCTCGACGGCCAACTCGATCGCATGGTATTTCCGTTCCGTAAAAACGTATGTCGGTACAATTCCGTGATCACGCAACAATTTGCTGATCAACGGCCAATCGGTCAATCCTTTGCCGCTACCGGCCACGGGATTGACAATGGCATACCATCTGTCCTGCTCCTGCATATCGTGAGAATTATTTTTGCGGTGTATTTTTCAGGGTCAGACAAAGGAAATCCCAGAATTTCTGAACCGAGGCGATATTGACCTTCTCGTCCGGCGAGTGAGGATAACAAATTGTCGGTCCGAACGAGATCATATCCAGATTGTGATATGTTCCGCCGATAATACCGCATTCGAGTCCGGCATGGATCGCAGCGACGGCAGGTTTTCGACCGAATAGGCTTTCGTAACCGGCCTGCATGGTTTTCAGAATCGGGGAATCGAGATTGGGATTCCACCCGTCATAGGCACCTGTCAGTTCGACGGTAGCGCCAGCCAATTCAAATACCGAAGCGAGCATCTGCCCGAGTTCTTCTTTTTCAGTATTTGAGGCACTGCGCAGCAAACACTGCATTTGCACCGTCTGGCCATCCGACACGACGCGAGCGAGGTTCGTCGAAGTTTGCACGAGTCCTTTCATCGAGGTGCTCATACGCATTACGCCGTTGGGACAACCACAAATAGCGTCGAACAGCCGTCTTTGGGCACCCAGCTCAAACACTTTCTGAGGAGTATCGGTCGTCACGACAGTCAAAGTCACATCGTCATCGACCCCTTTCAATTCCGTCCGATACAGCTGTTCGAACCGGACAGCCTCGGCAGTAAAAGCCTCGACGAGACCTGCAGGGATCGCGACCATAGCACTGGCCTCTCGGGGAATCGCATTGCGCAATCCGCCCCCATCAATCGATGCCAGGCGCAACCCATACTCGCGTGCAGCGTACCGGATAAACCGATTCAACAGTTTATTCGCATTACCCCGCTCAAGGATGATTTCAATACCCGAATGTCCGCCTTTGAGACCTTTGACACTGACTTCGAAACCGACATACGCTTCTCCTTCAGGCAATGCGACCACATCGTATGGCAATGCGATATTGGCATCGAGACCGCCCGCACAACCCACATACAGTTCGCCCTCGGTTTCCGAATCGAGGTTCAGCAAAATATCAGCCTTCAACACCCCGGCTTCGAGACCGAACGCGCCCACCATACCGATCTCTTCAGATACGGTAAACAGAGCCTCAATGGGGCCGTGTTCGAGCTCTGCCGATTCGAATACCGCCAAAGCCGCAGCCACGCCGATTCCGTTATCAGAACCGAGGGTCGTGCCATCCGCCGTTACCCATTCGCCATCCACATAAGCCTGGATCGGGTCCTTTTCAAAATCGAACGTTTTGTCACCGTTCTTTTGGGGGACCATATCCATGTGGGCTTGCAATACGACCGCTTTACGGTTTTCATAGCCGGGTGTTGCAGCCTTTCTTAGAATCACATTACCGGTACCATCCACCGTGCAATCGATTCCATGCTCCCGAGCAAAAGCGACGATATATTCGCGCACGCCTGCTTCATGATAGGTAGGATGGGGTATGCGGCATAAAGCAGCAAAATGTTTCCACAAGATCTGCGGCTGAAGTTTTTCAATAGCTGTATTCATTGTAGTATAGTAATTTATAGGGCGAACCCCGGTCAACAAATCCAAGACAGAAACACCGGCACACGGCACGCCGGCAAACGGGAGAGAATTAAGATCGTATGCATGCGAACTTCTACTGATCATCCCTGCGCACACCGTGGCAGATACAGGCTACACCGTCATTTTTCGCAAGATCTGCCTTCCACTCGAACGGACCTGCACAAGCAGCGACACACAATTTTAGCGCAAACGGGCCAACATATTTTTCACATTATTCTCGATACGCTCGAGCACATCGCCGGTCTCAGCACGTTCAAACTTTTCACCGGTGATACGTTCGTAGAGTTCGATATAACGGTCACTTACACTGGCGACAAACTCATCGGTCATTTCTGGGACCTGTTGACCCGGTTTTCCCTGGAATCCATGGTCCATCAGCCATTCGCGCACGAACTCTTTGGAAAGCTGACGTTGCTGTTCCCCCTTGTCAAACCGTTCCTGATACCCATCGGCATAAAAATACCGAGAACTGTCGGGCGTATGGATTTCATCGATCAAGACGATCTGCCCGTCCTTCTTTCCGAACTCATATTTCGTATCGACCAGGATCAACCCTTGTTTGGCAGCCATTTCGGTCCCGCGAGCAAACAGTGCGAGGGCGTATTTCTCGAGCTGTTCGTAATCCTCTTTCGACACGAGGCCCTGAGCGATGATCTCTTCCTTCGAGATATTCTCATCATGACGGCCCAATTCAGCTTTGGTCGTAGGGGTTACGATCGGGGCGTCGAAACGTTGATGTTCGCGCATTCCGTCAGGCAGCGGAATACCGCAAATCGAACGTGCACCTGCCTTATAGTCACGCCAGGAGCTACCGGTCAGATAACCGCGGACGATCATTTCGATCGGGAAAGTTTCACATTTGTAACCGACCGTCACCATCGGATCGGGCGAAGCGATTTTCCAGTTGGGGCAAATATCAGCGGTAGCATCGAGGAATTTCGATGCGATCTGGTTCAGCACCTGGCCCTTGAACGGAATACCTTTGGGCAACACCACGTCGAAAGCCGAAATACGGTCCGACACGACCATCACCAGATATTGATCGTCAATGTTGTATACATCTCTCACCTTCCCGGTATAGAGGCCTTTTTCACCTTCGAACTTAAAGTTCGTCTTAACAATAGCCTTTGCCATTTTTCAATCGTTATTTTGGGTTATTATCATCCGTATCTTTTTCACCGTTACGCGCGAACGCTTCGACGATATACTTCACCAACCGGTGCCGTATAATATCCCGGTTATCAAATTGCACCACACCGATTCCCTCGATTCCACGCAACATTTCGATGGCCGGGATCAACCCCGAGTCGTCACGATGGGGCAAATCGATCTGGGTGACATCGCCCGTCACGATAAACCGAGCCGTACGTCCCATCCGGGTCAAAAACATCTTGATCTGAGAGAGTGTGGTATTCTGTGCCTCGTCGAGGATGACGAACGCGTTGTCGAGCGTACGGCCACGCATATATGCCAACGGGGCGATCTGTACGACACCCTCCTCCATGTATTTCGCGAGTTTGGCAGCGGGAATCATATCGTTGAGCGCATCGTACAGCGGCTGCAAATAGGGATCGAGCTTGTCTTTCATATCTCCCGGCAAGAATCCGAGCTTTTCTCCTGCTTCGACGGCCGGACGCGTCAGGATAATACGTTTCACCTCACGATTTTTCAGAGCTTTCACAGCCAATGCGATAGCTGTATAGGTTTTACCCGAACCGGCGGGGCCCACGGCAAACATGAGGTCATTTTTCGCTGCCAATCGCACCAATTTCTGTTGGTTGACAGTCCGTGCACGGACGACCAGCCCGTTGTTACCATACACGATCACATCACTGTCGGCCGGAATATCCTCGACCGGCATTCCTCCGTCGTATATTTGTTCGATGACCCGGGGCGAGACATGTCCGTATTTTTCGACATAAGCGGTCAGCTGACTGAATTTCTGATCGAACCGCGCGATTTCGGAAGCCTCCCCACGGACTTTGATCGTACTACCCCTCGCCACGATTCGCAATTTCGGGAAACGCGCACCGATTTTTTCCAGATTGACATTCCCGACACCATACAACACGACGGGATCGACACCTTCGAGCAGAATGACCTTTTCCTCCATACCTCCACCGTTAGAACATATAGCCGACGCTGAACAGCCACTGGCTCCCCTTCAATTTATCCGTTTCAATATACCCTGTTCCGTCCGCAATGTACTGGCGTGAATTTTTAAACTGGCCATGATAACGCAAGTCGATATTTACTTTCATAATATCGAAGCCCAATCCGACCATATACGACACAGAGGGTCGCGAAAATGAGAGGTCAAGCCCCGAACCTTTTTTATTCACGGTACTGTTTTTCACCATGATATTGAAGGAAGGTCCCGCCTGAATGCGGAACATCAGCAAACGTAACCCGAGCAACACTGGGACTTCGAAAGTATTTACTTTCACCTTATTGACGCTCAATGTTCCCGAGGGGCTGTCCGTAAGTTGATATTGGTTAAACATATAGAGTAACTCGGGCTGGATATGGAACGACAGCAAGTTGATCCGCGTCATCAAACCAGCCTGGAATCCCACTTTTGATTCGGTTGACATCCCGTCGGGATTTCTGAGTTTAAAACTCGGCGCCGTTATACCCGCCTTCAATCCGAACTGAATGAGTTGCCCCCCTTTCTGGGCATACAGCGAAACAACGGAACAGAGTAATAAAGCAGTGACACATAATATCTTTTTCATCGGCGAGAGCATTTTAACATTATACGTAGCCATGACGGTAACAAAGGTAATATTTCTCCGGAGAACCCCCAACAAATCGGAGAGCAAATTTTCGGCCGTAATTTCTGCATTTTTTGTGCTCTCGGGAAACTTATCTATCTTTACAGCCATTATTATACCGATTCAACATGGGATTAGTAGCACTTGTGGGACGGCCCAATGTGGGCAAAAGCACTCTATTCAACCGACTGGTCGGCGGGCGCCATGCGATCGTCGACGATACAGCGGGCACTACCCGCGACCGCCATTATGGGAAAACCGATTGGAGCGGGCGTGAATTTTCGATCATCGACACGGGAGGATATGCACTCGGGAGCGACGA
>CASDSC010000027.1 GCA_949283215.1 uncultured Alistipes sp.
ACTCGACCGATCCGGGCGGTACATGAAACAGTATTCACAATCCGCCCTTGATAACCACCCGCTGCTGCTTTGAAAGTTTCCGGGCAAGTCCCATTGACACAATTGACGAGATGCGACGATTCGTCCAACCTCTGCATCTCAGCCCTTCCTCTCCCGGACAGACCATTCGTTTCAGTAGCAGACCTGCTCAACTCGTCCGACATACTCTCCGTTTTACCCGAGACCAACAACGGGGCCAATAACCGCGACAACAGGTAAGTTCCCACAACATTTACACCCGCCGTCATTTCGAGGCCATCCACGGTACGGGTAAAATTCTTGCACATCACCCCTGCATTATTCACCAATGTACCCACCTGTAACCCGGCACGACACACCTCATCGACAAAATTTCGGATCGAATCGAAACTGGCCAGATCGAGGGTCATCGTTTCAACACGGGCGTCAGGGATTTCCTCCAGAAGACGCTGTCGCAGATTTTCCGCCTTTATGGAATTCCGGCACGCCATCACCACCGGCATCCCGCATTGCAACAAGATCGTGACGATCGCCTCCCCGATTCCACCGGTCGCGCCGGTCACAATTGTCCATTTATCATCGCTCATAACGACTCAATTTACCTTTCACCCACGCCAATGCCCCGTCAGGCACCACCGCGATGATCGGGACCATTAGACGGTTAATCCAACCCGGGATTACCTGTTTACGCTGCCGAAACATACGCCTCAACGCGACTTTCACCAATTTTTCGGGTGTCATCAACACACCGAGCCGTACCCCGAGCCTTTGTAACCGGGGAGCCAGCCCATAGAGATCCGTAGCGACTCCCCCAGGACATACCACAGTCACCCCGACACCATACAGTCGCATCTCCATGGCCAAAGCACGGGAAAAAACGCGCAGATACGATTTTGTGGCAGAATATAATGCGATACCGGGGACAGGCATCCAGGCCGACAACGACGACATATTCAGAATATAACCCTGTTTACGGCGACACATTGCCTCACCAAACAGACGGCACAACATCGTGCCGGTATACACATGGAGATCGAGCATCGTTTCGACCCGCTTTTCGGGCGTTGCCACCACATCGTTGAATGAAAAAATCCCGGCATTGTTAATCAGGATTCCGATTTCAGTTCCTCGAGCCTCAAGCCGGTCATACAATTGTCGGGCGGCATCTTCCACCGCCAAATCCATATAGATCGCCTCGACTTCGACTCCATAGCGCGCCGTTAACTCTGCGGCCACAGCCTGCAAGGCTTCCTGTTGATTGCTCACCAATACGAGCGGGTGACCCGCGGCCGCCAACTGCCGCGCATATTCGAGTCCGATCCCCGAACTTGCACCCGTCACCAACGCCCGCAAACGGACGCCTGCACTCGGACTAACATTTCGCTTATTTTGCCGCATCACTTTATCTTCCCAGTATTTTTACAATCTGGTTACCTCACGATCAATCCTCATACTTGATCACTGCTCGTCAACACGTTATTTCAAATATTCCGAAGATTCACGATCATCGAATAAACCTCAACGTGTACCTCGGTTTTTTGCTTCGGCCCGTTCGATCTCCTGTTGCAAGCGACAAGGGAGGCCATCCACATGTTTATGACAAACGGCATCGATGGTATACATCCGTGCAATGCAGTAATTCGAGTGTCCGCAGTCGCACACAGCATCTTTCTCTCGTTGCATCCGCGCTACGAAATCGGGTTCATTGACCAAAGCACGGGCCATTGCAACAAACTCGAATCCGTGACCTAACACCCGATCGATCGTTTCTCGTGACGTCAAACCGCCGACATAGACCAACGGGATTTTCAACGCCTCACGGAACTTGAGCGCATCTTCCAGGAAATAGGCATCGCGATAAGGGACCGTAGGAATCATCAGCCGCCCGGCCATTTTCACGCCCATTTTGAGCCAGAAATTATCCATATAATAGGTCAGCGTTCGTATCGGCATGGCTCCACGCATCACATACATAGGGGCCCTGCTGACAAAACCGCCACTGAGAACAAGGGCATGTGCCCCGCAACGTTCGAGTTCACGGGCGATCTCGATCGCCTCTGGAATCTCGATTCCCCCGCGGAAACCGTCTCTCATATTTGTTTTGACCAACACGGCCATATCGTTTCCTGCAGCACTCATCACCTCTTCCATCACCATCCGCATAAACCGCATACGATTCTCGAGCGATCCGCCAAACTCATCCTTCCGATGATTGGTGTATGGCGACAGGAACTGACTGATCAGATAGCCGTGACCGGCATGTATCTCGACCGCATCGAAACCCGCCTCACGCGCGAGCCGCACCGCATTGCCGAACGCCTTGGCCATCTCTTTGATCTCGGGCACCTTCATGCCGCGCACAAACGTAGGCGAATAGAGGTTGAATCCGGTCGAAGCCGAAATAGGCGTCTGGCCACAGACGGCCCGATGCGACATATTGCCACAGTGTCCGAGCTGTATCGAAGCGGCAGCACCTTCGGCATGAATCACATCGGTAAGGTGCCGCAATCCGGGGATAATCTCGGGGCGCAACCACAATTGACGCGTGAACGACAACCCACTTCGTGTTACGGCAGCATATGCCACAGTAGTCATTCCTATTCCGCCGGCCGCCACACT
>CASDSC010000028.1 GCA_949283215.1 uncultured Alistipes sp.
CCCCAGGCAAGCGCTTCCGAAACGATCGTTTCGGTTTCGACCATTACGCCCAGGTCCTTGACTTCGTATCCGTTGCAGGTCATGACTACCGACACAATGTTTTTCCCGATATCGTGTACGTCGCCTTTGACCGTCGCCATGATGACGCGGCCTGCCGAGTGGGTGTCTCCTGCTGCTTGTTCCAGAATGAATGGGGTAAGTACGCCTACGGCCTGTTTCATGACCCGGGCGCTCTTGACAACCTGGGGCAAGAACATTTTGCCTGCCCCGAACAGCTCTCCCACACGGGTCATGCCGGGCATCAGCAAGCGGTCGATGACCGCCAGTGGCGCACCTTCCTGATGGTATGCCTCAAGGGTATCGGCCTCGACGAAATCTCCGATGCCTTTGATCAGGGCATATGCCAGACGTTCTGCCAACGGTTCGTTGCGCCAGGCAAGGCGATCCGTCTCGTGGTGTGTCGCCCCTTGTTGCCCTTTGATGCGGTCTGCGTAGGCTGTGAGACGTTCAGTTGCATCGGCACGGCGGTTCAGGACGACGTCTTCGGTCAGGACGAGTAGCTCGGGATCGATGTCACTGTAGACTTGTAACATGGCCGGATTGACGATACCCATATCCATCCCCGCACGGATCGCATGGTAGAGAAATACCGAGTGCATCGCTTCGCGTACCGGGTTGTTGCCTCGGAACGAAAATGAAAGGTTGCTCACGCCGCCGCTCACCTTGGCGTATGGACAATTTTGTTTGATCCAACGGCAGGCTTCGATGAAATCGACACCGTAATTGTCGTGTTCCTCGATACCTGTAGCGACAGCCAGCACATTGGGGTCGAAAATGATGTCTTCAGGGGGGAATCCATTGTCGACGAGAAGCCGGTAGGCGCGTCCCGCAACCTCGCATTTACGGGCAAACGTATCGGCCTGGCCCCGTTCGTCGAAGAGCATGACAACGGCTGCTGCCCCGTAGCGATGGATCAGCGCTGCACGATGCAAAAACTCGGCTTCGCCCTCTTTGAGCGAAATGGAGTTGATGACACTCTTACCTTGCGTACATTTCAAACCCGCCTCAAGAACTTTCCATGAGGATGAGTCGATCATGAACGGAACGCGTGCGATTTCGGGTTCCGCTGCGGCCAGGTTGAGAAAACGGATCATTGCCTGTTCTCCGTCGATCAGACCGTCGTCCATACATACATCGACGATCTGGGCTCCGTTTTCTACCTGTTCGCGGGCCACACTCAGCGCTTCGTCGTATTTCCCTTCGCGGATCAACCGCGCGAACCGTGCCGATCCTGCTACATTGGCTCGCTCGCCTATATTGATAAAATTCGCTTCCGGCACGACGCGCAGGGGTTCGAGTCCGCTGAGAACCGTGATGCGTTGCTTCGTCGGGCGAGGCCGGGGTGGATATTTGCGCGCTACCTGCGCGATCGCCCCGATATGGGCCGGAGTCGTTCCGCAACAGCCGCCGACAATGTTGAGAAGACCCTCTTTCAGGTAGGTCTCGATGTCATCGGCCATCTTTTGCGGCGTTTCGTCGTATCCGCCCATCACATTCGGAAGTCCGGCGTTGGGGTGGGCCGAAACGTAACATTCGGCCACGGCTGCCAATCGGGCCAGGTAAGGGCGGAGTTGGCGGGCGCCATATCCGCAGTTGAGGCCCACAGAGAGCAAATCGGCATGAGATACCGATGCGTAGAACGCTTCGACGGTTTGCCCTGAGAGCGTGCGTCCGCTCGCATCGGTCAGGGTTCCCGAAACCATGAGCGGAATGCGTACTCCGCGTTCGCGGCAGAGTGTGTCGATGGCATACAGCGCGGCTTTGGCATTGAGTGTGTCGAAGACCGTTTCGACCAGGAAAATGTCGACTCCGCCGTCGAGCATGCCGCGGGCCTGCTCTCCGTATGCAGCGACCAGATCGTCGAATGTGACTTCACGGGCGGCCGGGTTGTTCACGTCGGCCGACATCGAGGCGGTACGATTGGTCGGACCCATTGAACCGGCTACGAAGCGCGGTTTCGAAGGATTTTCCATCGTGAAACGGTCGGCAATCCGACGGGCCACTTGTACTGCCGTGCGATTGATCTCGTATACGTATTCCTGCAAACCGTAATCAGCCAGTGAAACCGCGTTGGCATTGAAGGTGTCGGTAGAAATGATGTCCGCTCCCGCCAATAAATACGCCTCATGGATACGGGAGATCACTTCGGGTCGTGTCAGCACGAGCAGGTCGTTGCACCCTTTGAGAATCGTTGGCCACTCGGCAAAGCGTTCTCCCCGATAGTCGGTTTCGTCGAGATTGTATCCCTGCACCATTGTGCCGAGGCCGCCGTCGAGAACCAGGATCCGGCGGGTGAGCTCGTCGTATATCGAATATTTGATCATAGTGTGTCGAAAATTATTTTATGTCCGTTTCGATCTCGAACAGTTTGTTCCAGTTTTTTCCAGTGAGGAATATGCGCCCTGTTAGTGAATCGTATGCAATTCCGTTGAGTACATCGGTTGAAGGAGTCTGGTCGATCATTTTGACGAGTGCCGTACAGTCGAGGTCGGCTGTCACGGCGCCCGTGGCCGGATCAATGACTACGATCCGGTTGGTCAGATAGACATTAGCCCAGATCGATCCGTTGATCCACTCCAGTTCGTTGAGTTGACGCACCGGACCCTCAGAATCGTATACTTCGATTGTCTGTCGGACAGCAAATGTTTTTGGGTCGCGTACCGTGATCCGTTCCGATCCGTCACTCATGTACAGTTGCGTACCGTCCGATGTGAGTCCCCAGCCTTCCCCCGTATAGTCGAAACGACCTGTTTGTGCCAGTGTGCCAGCATCGTAAACGAGACATTCACCGTTCTGCCATGTCAGTTGATAGATGCTGTTGCCGAATAGGGCGATCCCTTCGCCGAATTGGTCTTCTTCAAGCTCGCTGTGACGTATCGTTTGACCGTCGGCAAGATTGACTTGTGCCAATACGGATCGTCCGTACAACCCGGTTCCCTCATATAAGGTCCCGTTATGCCAAAACAGTCCTTGCGTGTATGATTCCGTGTCGTGCGGATAGCTGCGTTTTACAGTGAAATCGATGCGTGTGGGGGTAACGGCAGGTAGTAGAATCACCGTGGTGGTGCGGTGGTATTCTTTCGCTCCGGCATATGCGGTGGCTCGAATCGTCATCGGACCGACCGGAGTATGCATGGAGGTTGGAATGGTATCGCCTGTCGAATGGATTGGACCGAAACGTCGATTGTCGGTATATAGAATAATACTGTCTGCCGGATGATCGGGGTCAATCCCGATACTGATGAAAATCGAATCGCCCTGATGGCGTGTGTGGCCTCCTGTGGAGGAGATAGAAACGACTGGATTCTTGTCTTCGGAAGTTCGTGTCGCACTTTGGTCTGTGGCCGGAGCGGTTCTGCCGGCGCATGCGGCCAGGCTGAATGCAACGGCCAGTGCGAACATGTTGCGGGTGGTTGCTCTTGGCATAAATACGCGAGTTAATCGTACAAAGATACGGATAATTTGTATCTTTGCGACATATTCATCGGTGAAATCGCCGATGAGAAAAAGAGGGCAAGCGATTGCGCTCTATGAAGACTATAAAGAGACAAGCATATGCTGACATTAAAGCAAATCAGAGAGGACAAGGAGTATGCCGTGAAACGGCTGGCCGTCAAGGGAGTCGATGCGGCTCCGATTATCGAAAAGATCGAGATGCTCGATGACCGTCGTAAAGCGATTCAGACCGAACTGCAAACAGGGCAGGCTGAGATGAATGCAATTGCCAAACAGATCGGTCAGTTGTTCCATCAGGGCAAAAAAGAGGAGGCCGAAGCTGCCAAAGGTCGTACTGCGGCACTCAAAGAGCGTGCGAAGGAGTTGGAGGAGCAGCTCCGACAGACGGAAACCGAGTTGAACGATACGATCGTGGTATTGCCTAATTTCCCGGCAGAAATCGTACCGGAAGGTCGGACAGCGGACGATAACGTGATCGTCAAGATGGGGGGTGAGAAACCCGTACTGCCTGCCGATGCCCTGCCTCACTGGGAATTGGCCCGTAAATATGATATCATAGACTTTGAACTGGGTGTCAAATTGACTGGTGCCGGGTTCCCTGTGTATAAAGGAAAGGGTGCGCGGTTGCAGCGTGCGTTGATCTCTTTCTTCCTCGATTGCAATACGGCGGCCGGGTATACCGAAGTGATGCCTCCTCTGATGGTCAACGAGGCGTCAGGGTTCGGAACAGGGCAATTGCCTGACAAGGAAGGGCAGATGTATCATGTGAATCTCGATAATTTCTATCTGATCCCGACGGCTGAGGTCCCGGTAACCAATATTTATCGTGACGTGATTCTCAATGCCTCCGATTTCCCCGTCAAAATGACGGCCTATACGCCTTGCTTCCGCCGTGAGGCCGGTTCATATGGAAAGGATGTGCGTGGGTTGAACCGTTTGCACCAGTTTGATAAGGTCGAGATCGTGCAACTCTCATTGCCGGAAGTTTCCTATCAGGCGCTCGACGGAATGGTGGCTCATGTCGAAGGTATCGTACAGAAACTGGGACTCCCGTATCGTATCGTGCGCTTGTGCGGAGGTGATATGAGTTTTACCTCGGCGTTGACTTACGACTTCGAGGTCTATTCGGCCGCTCAGGATCGTTGGCTCGAAGTGTCGTCGGTTTCGAATTTCGAGTCCTTCCAGGCAAATCGTCTGAAATTGCGTTACCGTGACGAAAACAAGAAAATGCAGCTCGCTCATACCCTCAACGGAAGTTCTCTTGCGTTGCCGCGTATCGTAGCTGCTATGCTCGAGAATAATCAGACTCCTGATGGTATCCGGATTCCAGAGGCATTGGTGCCGTATACCGGGTTCGATATGATCAAGTAACCCGATATGGCTTTTGTGTAAAGGCCGTTCCACGGAAATGGAACGGCCTTTCTTTTTTTTGCGTCCGTTCGTGACGGCTCTTTGGCTTGTGGCGTGATCGTTTGTCTTTGCCGTAAAAAATCTGTATATTGAAGTGATTTAAACTTTTTGTTTTCGTGAAATTTTCTTCAGTAACAAGACTGCAAATGCCAAGTAATTCCAAGACATCCAAC
>CASDSC010000029.1 GCA_949283215.1 uncultured Alistipes sp.
ATGTAATATCCAGTACCGTAACGTGTACGAGAATAGGCGATGCGCATTGATTTTTCGAACGAGATCGGGGTCCAGATCAGATCGGCTCCTTTGGTGTCGGCCCAGGTCCAGCAAAGCGGATTGGGAAAAGCGGACGCTGGAATGAATTCCGAGCGCTCAATATCCCGTTTGGCATGAATCGGATCGGCTGTCCCCGTTTCGCGTACCATATTGTCCATGCCGTCCACAACGAAATGCCATGGGCTTCCGTGCCAGTGGTTGGCCCGGAAGAAATAGAAAACACCTCGCCCTTTGACATCGAGTGAAACGTTGTAATCTTCCTCTTCGGCGAATAAATAGTGACTAGCATCGGCCGACTGGTTCCCTCCTTCACGATCGTAAGTACTCCGCATATAGGCACGTACACCGATCCTTTGGTTCGGGAGTTGATCCCACATGCGGTAGGCATCGAGTCCTACGGGGATGACCGGTAGTTTGGGGTCAGATGCGTCGGGTATGTTTTTGGCATAGATGGGTGTAATGAACAGAGAAATGATCGCGAAACAAGCGACCCATAGCGATTTATCCATAAGTTTGGGTTTTATCATGTATCACATAGACTCTTTTTAGAAAGGGGGTTGAACAAATATACAAAAAGTCGGAGGCAGAAAATCATGCATACAGGATTTTCTGCCTCCGATACGGTTAATAGAAGTAATCAAAGGGTTGTATTGGCGTTGCCGGGGGTAATTAACTATTTACAGATAGACTTTTGTATATACCAAACTACCTTCCCCACTGTTACGGACCAATGTGTGTTGTGTGGGGATGATCTCAAACGCTGTTGTATCTTCGTTGGGTTGATCTTGGATCAATTCGAGTTGCAAATCTCCTGTTCTAACCCAGATTCCGGATGCAATGATTTCATCATTTGGGGCAAAGTGTGATTCGGTATAGGTATAATCGGGTTTGAGCCGAAGTAAATAGCGTCCTTCAGCATTTTTTGCCTCATAAGTGCCGGGGAGTAAGAACTCGGGATTACATGCTACTGTCCGGTCGAATCCGATCAATTCACGAATTGTAACTTGGCGTGGAGTAGAGGGCCAATCAGCCGGGATAGGACCTAATGATCCTTTGAATTCGAAGAATACCTGTTCCTCTGGATTGGGATTTAAAGACTTGTATCTTTCCAATGTCGCCTCATATGCATCTCCGGGTACAGCTTGCAGAGGAATTCCAGTCGCGCAGTCTGTAATCCATACGGTATCGTTTGCAAGGTAGTACATCCCGGTAAAGTAAAATGATTCCGAGTTTTGTTCGGTACGGCATGCCAGCAGTGTTGGTATAAGCCATGCTATTAAGGTCCATTTCATAATTATGATAATTGTATTATCGTTTGGCTAAACTTTTAGAATTCGGATTGATACCCATTTTGCGGAATAGGGCATCAATACCCGGTTCATGTCCTCTGAACCGTCGATATAATGTCATTGGATGTTCGATACCCCCCCGTTCAAGAATGTTGTGACGGAAGGAGTCGGCTACCTCGCGGTTGAAGATCCCTTTTTCTTTGAATAATTCGAAGGCATCCGCTTCGAGTACTTCGGCCCATTTGTAACTGTAATACCCGGCCGCATAACCTCCTGCAAATATGTGACTGAATGCGGTTGAGATACAACTGCCATCGATCACCGGTGAGAGTTGAGTCGGACGGATGGCATCTCGCTCGAAAACGTCGATTGCATTTTCGACGGGGTGGGTGATCGTGTGCCAAGCCATGTCGCAAAAACCGAATGATAATTGTCTGACATGCTGATAAGCGGCCATATGGTTACGTACTGCAACGATTTTGTCCACCAATTCGCTGGGGATTTTTTCTCCGGTACGGTAATGGGTAACCCAAAGATCGAGAAATTCTTTTTCTGTTGCCCAATTTTCCATGATTTGCGAAGGGAGTTCGACGAAATCCTGATATACATTTGTCCCGGTCAATGAGGCATATCGTCCTTTTGCCAGCATGCCATGTAAGGCATGACCGAATTCATGCAGCAGCGTGGTCACCTCATCGAAAGTTAACAGAGATGGTGTATCAGCAGTCGGTTTGGTAAAGTTGCAGCACAATGATACGATCGGTAGGATCCGGTTCCCGGCAGTATCGAGCCACGTTTCACGGAATGAAGTCATCCATGCGCCGCCCCGTTTGGAACTGCGGGGAAAAAAGTCAAGATAGAGAATTGCCAGTCTCGTCCGGTCACGATCAAAAACTTCGTAAGCCTCCACATCGGCGTGATAAACCGGGAGCGTCATATTGCGCTGGAAGGTGAGTCCATATAACTTTTCGGCAAGCATGAACACGGCATTGCGTACTCGATCCAATGGAAAATAGGGTTTGATTTCTTCTTGGGAAAGCCGGTAACGGCTGTTTTTGTATCGTTCGTTATAGTAGGCAAAGTCCCACGGCATCAATGTCCCGTCGAAACCTTCCGATTGGGCGAAGGTTTGAATCGCGGAATATTCATTGCGTGCTGATTCGATTGCTCCCTCGAGCAGGTCCTGGAGAAAGCGATCGACATTTTGCGGATTCTCGGCCATTCTCTCCTGGAGCACATACGCGGCGTAATCGGGATACCCCAATAGTTGCGCAAGCCGTAACCGCAATTCGACGATTCGGCGCACAATTTTTTCGTTATTGTTTGCATTGTCCCGGAACCCTCGCGAATTGTAGGCACGCCAGAGCGTCTCTTTCCAGCCCCGGTCGGATGAATGGGTGAGAAAGGGAATGTAACTCGGAGCTTGCAACGTGACAACCCATCCTTCGAGTTTGCGAACGGCAGCTTCCTGTGCCATGCTGTCTCGGACAAATCCGGGCAGCTCGTCGAGCCGGTTCGCCTCTTCGGGTCCGATATGCAGGATAAATTCGTTGGTGTCAGCCAAAACGTTTTGACTGAACCTCAGTGTCAATTCAGATAATTCGGTGGTCAGTTCGCGGTAAATTTGTCGGTCGGCGGGGGATAAGGCTGCACCGCTTCGGGTAAACCATCTGTATGTTTCTTCGAGCAGCCGGCGCTGCTCGATATCGAAAGACAGGGTCTCCCGTTCGTCATATACCGTTTTTACTCGCTGGAACAGTTTGTCATTGAGCGAAATGTCGTTACTGAATGCAGTTAAGCGAGGACTGATTTCCAGTGCGATTTCCTGCATGCGGTCAGAGGTCTCTGCACTGTTTAGGTTGAAAAAGAGCGTGGCAATCGCATTCAGCCGTTCTCCTTTGTGTTCGAGCGCTTCGATCGTATTGACAAAGGTCGGTTTTTCCGGATTGTCGGTTATTGCATTGACTTCTTTTTGCGCTTCAGTCAGTGCCAGATCAAAAGCAGGCAGGTAGTCCTCGATTCCGATTTGGTCGAAAGGAGGAACGCCGAAAGGCGTTGCCCATTCGGCAGACAGTGGATTGATAGTTCCTGCAGATTGCATTGTTTCCGGATTGAGATTCATAAGTACACAGTATGATGGGACAGTTTGTCCCGGAAGCGACCGTTGGTAGACGGAGCATCAATTATCGTACAAATTGTCGTAGTAGCTATTCCGTTTATCGATCTTCAGGTCGCTGAGTGAAGACGATTTGACTCCGATGGTAAAACTCCAGCTTTTGCGGAAACCGACGGGTACCCAATTGAAACTCATCTGCCAACAGTGTAGATCCCGACTCAGCGTGAAGGTACCGGGTGTTAGTTTTCTGGCTTCGAAGTCGTATCCTCCGTTGAATGTGATACCCCATTTGGAGGTGAGAGTAACGCTGGCGTTAAATCCCAAGGTCTGAATTACATTTTTCCGAACCCCGTTGTTCGTATAATTGAAACTGTAATTGAACCCGAAATTCCATGGAATGTCAAAATTATAATAAGTCGCGGTCATTAATTGCCGCCGTGTATTCGGATCCATTTCGTTGTTAGGATCGAAGAAATCGGAATATTCCGGAGGAACCGTGTTGTATCCGCTGTTGATGTCGTTCACAGCAGGTTGATTCGACGATTGTGAATTGAACGAATATCCGAATGCGAAGCTCAGACTGGTCAATCGGGCCAGTTTTCCTTTTTGCAACATGAATTTGTTGATCCGTTGTCCATTTGCATTGACCTGATAAGGATCGAATGTGGCATTGAGGTTCAAGCCGACGTTTTTGTAGAATGTGGTACGTAGCGATACCGAGAATGGGGCGAGGTTGAGCGAATCGGCCAGCAGGTTGTATGAACTGGAGATACTGAGGTTGTCGATCAGTTTGATTTTTTTGACACCCGTGGTATCTTGGTCACTGCGTACCTTCATTTCAAGGGTGTTCTGCAGACCGAACGTGATTGAGGCAGATTCTCCTCGACTGGGTATGCCATACGTACTGCCCTCAAACGGTGAATAATACGAGATAGTTCCGGTAGAATCACTCTGTACCGGCTTGTAGAATCCGTATTTAGACTTGCTGAAATCCGGGGTATATGTTAATCCGATATTCGGGGTGAGCACATGGCGGATTGCTTTGATTGGAAATTTTTCACCCTTGAATTGGAATGTTCCGTATAGTTTGGTCGAAGCCGAAGCGGAAAAACTGTAATTGTAGACACGATAAAATCCGTACGTGGTATCGGCATTGACGACCTGTTTCAGTACCGGATCCCATTCTTTGTCGATTTTGCGGAAGTACCATCGTTCGTTATAGTTGGCCGATGGGCTGATATTGACATATTTGAAAAGATTGAGCGATGTCGAGATCGGGATCGTATGGTTGACCCCGTTTTTCATTTCGCTGAACATCGATTTGGTAAACAGATCTCTCTCCTTGACAGTTACATTATTGGTCAATGTCCCTGTATAGGAGAGCGCGATTTTTTCGTACCAACGTTTTTTACCAACGGCATTTTTACGTTGGAACGGATAAATACGCGATACGTTGAATACGACATTCGGAAAACTTAAAGAGACTGTCGAATCGCTGGAGTTTTGCGAATGTTGGATGTTGGTTGAGAACGAGAACGGTTTGCCTGCCCATGATTTTGAGTAGGAAATACTCGAGTTGGTTTGGGTGTTCAGGTAATCGTTCATGTTGGTTGAACCGTATTTCGAGAAAGAACTCGATGAGAAATTCACACTGGCAGAGAAAGTAGAATTGGGTTTGAATTTCGGATCCTGCATGTGGGTCCAGTTGATCCGGTAACTACTTGTGTTGATATAATCAGGCATCCCCTTTTCTCCGAAAATATCTTTCGAATATCGGACGCCGAAGTTGCCGCTGAATTTGTAGCGTTTGACATAGCGCGATGTGACAGCAGCCTCCCAGGAGCCGAGGGTGTATATACCTCCTGTCACGGTGACGTCGGCATAGTCTCCGAACGAGAAATAGTATCCTCCGTCACGCAGGAAAAACCCTTTGGATAGTTCTTCTCCGTATGTCGGAATAATGAACCCTGAATGTTTTTCGCCCATGATCGGGAAAAATCCGAATGGTAAACCCAGGAAAGGGATCGGGACATCTTCCATGACCAGATATGACGGTCCGAAAATTGTTTTCTTTCCGGGAATCACTTTCCCTTTGGTTAGATAGAGATAAAAGTGAGGATGTTCCGTATCGTCACAGGTGGTAAGACGTCCTTTAGCGATATTGATTGTGTTGTCGGGCATTTTCTTGATCACTCTACCTGTTACATAGTTCTCGCCTTGTTGAGTGGTTGCCCCTTTGATTTTGGCCTTTCCTGTTTTGAGGTTGTAGGTGAGCGTATCCATTTCGTAGGCGTTGCTCCCTTCGAGAAATTGTGCCCGACTCATTGTTCCAGACGTATCCGGAAGTCCATGCGCATAAATCTGCCGGGTATCCATATCAACCTCCATGTAATCGGCTTTTAGGTTGTTCCCTTGATAGAGTACGTCGCCTTGGTTGTAGATATACACCATGTTCTTTTTGACAGCGAATACTACCGAGTCTTTGTTTTTGCCGGACAGGATGTCGTCGAGAAAACCTTTGGCCGTAGTGTCGGAACTGTTGGTAAGATTCGGCACAGAATCGGTCAGAATCAAATTGGGATTCGGAAGGATCGTAGAATCTTCCTGGGTTGTAGATACTGTATCTGCTGTATTGACAGTTGCAGTGTCGGATACAGCATTCTTCAGGCCTTGCGTTGACGGATGCAGCAATCCCGCACCGAAAACCATATGCCCCATTGATACAAAGAGGCATGCAGCGATCAGGTATTTTCTGATATCAGCTTTCAACGGGTCATTGCTTAATTCCACAATATACCAAGACTCCCGACGTGCGGGATAATCGTCCGGAACTTGTCGGTTATCGCAAAGTTTTCTTATCTTTGCCGACAACACGGGATGACGCTTTCCATAAGGAGACGACACGCGGGCAAAAGTAAACAAAAAAAAGGAGAACCTTAACGTTTGACGGGATGAAAGTTGTTGCTACAGTGATTTTGACCTGTGGTTTGATGTTGGTCGCGATGCTGTTGCCTAGGTTTGGCCATGCGCAAAGTGTGGTGGATGAGGTGAAAACTGTCGTCCTTGACCCCGGACATGGAGGCAAAGACCCTGGGGCATGTTCGGGTCAATATCGGGAGAAAGATATCGTGCTTAAGGTCGCGGGTTATTTGGGAAAACTGATCAATAAACATTATCCCGATGTTAAAGTGATTCATACTCGCACAACGGATGTGCTGATTCCGCTCCATGAACGCGGAAATATTGCCAATAAGGCGGGAGCAGATCTTTTTATCTCGATCCATGTGGATGCGGCCAAGAGTCGTAGCGCGACGGGAACCAGTACGTATGTAATGGGTGTAACCAAGGAGGAGGCCAATCTTGAACAAGCCATGCGCGAAAATGACGTTATCATGTACGAGAGCGATTATACGACCAATTATCAAGGGTATGAGCCAGGGTCGGCCGAATCGTTCATTATATTTTCGCTGATGCAATACGGTTATCAGGGGCAAAGTATGGAGTTCGCCAGTCTGGTACAAAAACAATATACCAATAATTTGCCTCTTTCCAATCGGGGTGTTCGTCAGGCAGGTTATCTGGTGTTGTGGAAAACGGCTTGCCCTGCCGTATTGACAGAGATGGGCTTTATTACGAATGCGAACGATGTGCGCTTTGTAGGTTCGGCATCGGGGCAGAAAGAGTTTGCCCGGTCATTGTTCAATGCGTTCAGTGCCTATAAGGTGAAGACGGAAGGAAGAGGTGAACCGATCGTATTGACGAGTTACGATGCCGTGGGTAGTAGCGCCACGTCATCGAAAGATGATCCAAAATCGGATCCTGAGGCGACATCGGGTGACAACCGTCATTCTTCCTCCTCGTCGGGTATTTGTTATCGGGTGCAAGTTGCGGGAGCTTCGGTGCGTCTCGATGCGAAAAGTCGGGAATTCGGGCCTTATAGGGGACAGGTTGAGGAGAAAAAGATCGGACGAATGTATAAATATTTCGTTGGATCGGAAACGTCGTATTCCGATGCACTTGCCTTACAGAA
>CASDSC010000030.1 GCA_949283215.1 uncultured Alistipes sp.
GCCATTTTGGACGAATCATCGACAAAAACGATCTTGCCACCGTCGATCCGAACATCTTTCATCGAAAGTTTGAACGAGGAGGGTTCCGACGCGGTCGTATCGGCCGGAGTCTCCTCCTCGCCGGCCTTCATGATATCCCAGTTCACCGATCCGTCGGCCAACTTGAGCGCCGTCACCGAGGGATGGTTGAGAATCAGTCGGGTTACCTCGAACCCCGAGTCCCCGAACAGCGACATCAGATTGACCACGACCGAAATTCGGTCCGCACTCACAAGCGTGTCCTCTGCAAAAGGCTCCACACCCACCAGCGTCAACCCTCGCAGATCGAGCGAAGCGTGCGGGAAATGACGGATCAGACTGATCCCCAACCGGTCGAAATCGAGCCGTGCATTGAGCATGGCCGAAGCCTCTTTCTTGACAATCTGGTCGATCTTCCCGCGCAGGGTGATCGGCACAATGATCAGGATCAGCAACAGAACGCCTATTACGATCCCTGTTATTTTCAACACCTTTTTCATACGGCAACTATAAATTAACCCTATTTACAAATATACATCTATTCGGTCAGATTGCCAATATTTTTTCACACTCTTCCCCGAATCCGCGGCACAATGCATGCTGCCTCACTCTCCCGATATCGGCTTCCACGGACAAAATTCCAATCAAAAATCAACAACCAAACCTTTTTTTGCTATTTTATAGACTAAATAGAATATCACACACCTCTTCCCATATAACTATTTCATTTTTTTAATATCTTTGTATATCCCTTTAACCACGCCCAATTATGATAGAAGTAAAACAGATTGAAGGAACCGATCCGGAACTATACCGACTGGTGTGCCGACTGGTGATGAATCCGGAAGTACTCCGCCAGAACAACAACTATCCCTTTAAAACCACCCTCCATTTCGTCTGGTTCCTTGCCATTGACAACAACGAAGTTGTCGGGTTCCTTCCTGTGGAACGACGCGACGGGAGAAAAGCGATCATCAACAACTATTATATCCTCGACGAGTCGGCCGACATACTCAAGGCCATGATCGTTGCGGCACAACAGGCTTTGGGAGAACAATATCTGTTGGAAGCCGTCGTACAAATCCGCGATCAGGAGGTTTTCGCCGGCCAAGGCTTCGGCACGACAAAAGTCTGGAAGAACTATCTCAAGATGACATACGATGCAGCTTAAAAACGTGTATGAGCGGACGCAAGTACGTTTGAAACGCATCTTCTCGAGCTTCGACAACATCTACATCTCGTTTTCGGGAGGCAAAGACAGCGGAGTCGTACTGAATCTCTGCATCGACTACATACGGCGGCATAACCTGCCGGTCCGTTTGGGCGTATTCCATCTGGACTACGAGGCACAATACCGAATGACGACGGAATATGTAGACCGGGTTTTCGCCGAAAACCGGGATATCCTGGACATTTACCGTATCTGCGTTCCATTCAAGGTAGCCACCTGTGCCTCCATGCACCAGCGATACTGGCGTCCCTGGGAAGAGGACAAACGGAACATCTGGGTCCGGGAGATGCCCGAAGGGGCCTACACCCGAGATGATTTCCCCTTTTTCAACGACCGCATGTGGGATTACGAGTTCCAGATGGAGTTCGCCCGCTGGCTCCACGAACGAAAAAATGCCAAACGCACCTGTTGTCTGGTGGGCATCCGCACCCAGGAGAGCCTCAACCGATGGCGTACCATTTATAGTGCAAAGTTCGCCAACCATTATTACGGTCTGAAGTGGACAAAGAAACTGTTCGACAACGTTTATAACGTCTACCCGATCTACGACTGGAGGACCTCCGACATCTGGACGGCCAACGGCAAATTCCGTTGGGACTACAACCAGCTCTACGACCTCTACTATCAGGCAGGGGTAAGCATCGAAAAACAACGGGTAGCCAGCCCCTTCATCTCCGCAGCCCAGGAACACCTGAAGCTGTTCCGTGTCATCGACCCCGACACGTGGGGGCGCATGGTGGGACGGGTGAACGGAGCCAATTTCAGCAGCCTGTACGGAGGCACGTCGGCTGTAGGATGGCACTCCATCAAACTGCCTCCGAAACACACCTGGGAAAGCTACATGCACTTCCTGCTCTCCACACTTCCGGAACAGACCCGCCAGAATTATCTGCGTAAACTGGCGGTCAGTATCCGCTTCTGGAGAGAGACGGGAGGTTGCCTGTCCGACGACACGATCGAAAAATTGCGCCGGGCCGGCGTGAAAATCGAAGTCGGCGACTCGACCAACTACCATACGACCAAAAAACCGGTGAGGATGGACTACCTGGACGACATCGACCTGCCGGAATTCCGGGAACTGCCCACCTTCAAGCGCATCTGCATCTGCATTCTGAAAAACGACCATGCCTGCAAATACATGGGGTTCACACCCTCCAAAAAAGAGCAGGAAACCAAACAACAAATACTCGACAAGTACAAAAGTATCATGCAATGAAAACTCAAACCAGTCCCGTATATCACGTAAAGGCCGTCCCCGTGGAGAAAGTGAGGGCCAACGACTACAATCCCAATTCCGTGGCGCCCCCCGAGATGAAACTGTTGGAACTCTCCATCTGGGAAGACGGCTTTACGATGCCCTGCGTCTGCTACTACAACGCCCAGGACGACATGTACGAACTGGTGGACGGCTTCCACCGCTACAAAGTGATGAAGACCTCCGAACGTATCTTCAAACGGGAAAACGGACTGCTTCCGGTCGTGGTGATCGAAAAAGACCTGTCGAACCGGATGGCCTCGACCATCCGACACAACCGGGCCCGAGGCTCTCACAACATCAAACTGATGACCGAAATCATCGCCGACCTGACCAAAGCCGGCATGTCCGACCGCTGGATCATGAAAAACATCGGCATGGATCGGGACGAGCTGCTTCGCCTCAAACAGATCACGGGTCTGGCCGAACTTTTCGCAGACAAGGAGTTCAGCATTCCCGAAGACTGACAACATCATGTAGCGTCGCGACGCTCTATACTACGAATATTCAGACCTACTCTTACATCCACATACAGGCCAGACCCGCACTTCATCTGTTTCGACGGAACGCCGCCCTTGGGCGTAAAGTCCGAGATGCCATATTTGCACATCCGACGCCCTGTTTGTCAATCCGGCAACCGACTAATTTACAGCAACCTTGATATTTTTTTGCAGATTCGGAATAAATGCGCTAATTTTGTGTTCCGAAACAGAGGTTCCGTAGCTCAGTTGGATAGAGCAACAGCCTTCTAAGCTGTGGGTCGAGCGTTCGAACCGCTCCGGAATCACGTTATTGGCCTGCGATTTACGAAAATATAAATCGCAGGCCATCATTTTTTATCATGTCGTGGAATTTGCGTGATTGAAAAGAGGTTGGGTGTGATAAACTACATAGCCGTGTTATATGTCAGAGGTTCCGAATTATGCAAAAAAATACCCGGACTAACTATATGGGATTGTTGCTTAGTCCGGGTATAACTTATTAATAGTTTTGATGACTATTCATTAGGCATATCACTCATGGGATAGATGACTTTTGTCGGTTTATAGGGTGTAGAATCCCAATAGGCAGGCCATGCGCTTCGATATGTGTCTACCTGAGCATCAGGTACATAGATCTTATAATTCGCAGTATAGTCCCAACCGTCTGAAACCGGGAAAACAGCTTTACTACCCAATACTGCCGGTGTTTCATCTGGACATACGATGGTTTCCAGTGCCTCGCACTCGTTGAAAGCATGATCTCCAATTGATTCAAGTTGTGTCCCGAGATTTACTCTCTTTAATGCCTCACACTGACTGAATACCTGTTTCTCGATGGTTGTAACAGCATCGGGAATGGTGATTTCCTCCAAAGCATAACATCTCAGGAAAGCATTGTATCTGATGGTTGTCAAGCCTTCCGGTAACTTGACTTCCTGCAGACTTTGGCAATCCTGGAATGTGCATATATCAATAGTTTGAATCTTGTTCCCTTCGAATACAACTTTTTTCAGTGGTGAAATTGGATTGGATGCTCCTTGAAATGCAGAACTGCCCAACAATTCCACATTAGCCGGAATGACAATTTCCGTCAGATTGGTCTTTGAAAAGGCATATTCAGCAATTTCTTCGAGACTCTCGGGAAGTGTGATTGCCTCGAGACTACTGTTGTTGAAGGCATTGCTCCCTACATAGGTGACGCCTTCCGGAAGGACTATACTGCGCAGGGCGGTTTCGCTATTGAATGCACTATACTCAACTGTCGTTACAGTTCCCGTATAGGCCCATTTACCCTCGCCCGTTCCTGCATTATAGCTGCACTGTGCCGGTATAAATTCGAGGTCGGTGCCACTGAAACGATCCTGGTAATCCAGCTCCTGCGTGGCTGTATAGGTGATGTATTTGGGATCTTTCACCTCCACCGAATTCTCCCCGTCGAAATTTTCATCGATGTTGATGGTGACTGAACCGCCCACTGACAGCAGGTTGCCTACGATTGTCGTCAAGTAATTGCGTTGAATCGGAATATTGGTCGTAAAATCTTTGCTGATGACAGGGGCGGTGCCGGATAGCATATCGATCTTGAACTGAATGGCACGTTGTTCTGATATTGCAACCAAATAATCAATCAGTAATGTCCGATTGGTCGCATTGGCGTCATATCCTTCGGCATAGTATTTATCCCCTGTACCATCTGTTGCAAGTGTCGCAGTGTATACCGTCGAGGTCGTTGCATCGGTCTCGTTAAGGGCTTCGCCGCTCACAGCATTCAGGCCCGAGAAACGTTTACAGTCATGGTACGTAACCTTGAAATTGTCCGGTTTCGATATCCCATCACTATTTTCGTCCCAGTCTGTGGTGATGACACGAATCTTCGCGAAAGGACGTTTCAGGGTCAAGGATTCATTGAATGTCTGGGTGATCTCGATGTTTTGGGTGACGAAGAAGGCATCGCGGCTTTCGTCGTTGATCGTTTTATCGCGATCTCCATCTGTTTTGATCGAAATATTACTCAAATCGTCTGTGACGTAATGTAGATCCTCGGTTGAATTTTGGGCTACGAAGTCGGCCCATGCAACAAATTTGTATGTGTTGTTGGGAGTCAGCCGAAATTCGAAAGTGGCCGGACTGTAGGTGTCGTAAGTTTTTGATTGCGGCGACACTAACAATTTCGTCCCATCTTCGGAATAGATTGCCAGTTGATAACGTATATCATACTGTTGCCAGTCGACATTCGTCAAACCTCCTTTTGCGCTATTGGTGCCCGTGACACTGCGTGTCAGTTGCATTGCCTCCGGGGCATCAAGCTGGATGCGTACAATTTCTCCATCCGGATTCAATCCCGGTTGGTTAAAATCTTTAGAACAGGCTGAAAGCAGCAAGCCTGTCAAACATCCCACTAAAATACCATGTAACCTTTTCATATTCATGCCTTATTTTTAATATGATAATTGGATTGTTGTCCGGAACTAGTCTGGAATAACGACTACGAATTCATCATCGAATTCGTCATCGATACCAATATCCCCACTGCCGATTTCTGTGGTCAAAAAGGGGCCTTTGATGACCGTTTCACGATTCCGTTGCAGTGGAATGGTAATATTTTGGTAGTGATTCAGTTCTTTATCTCCTTCGTAAATGAAAACGTCTACCAGTACGTGGTCTTCTTTATCGCTCGAGGTCAATACATAATCGTAGGCCAACAGGATACTCCCGTCTCCTGGTATGGTGGAGGGTGTAGTTTCAGTCGTACGCGTTTGCACAAAACGATTAGGGGTTTCGGTATCTACATTGTACCCTGCACTGATATACTGTTTGTAGATGATTTGAACCCGAAGGTCTTCTACCCGATTGCCACTGTTCAAAAAATCCTGTAAGTCTGTGGCCCATAGTCGGAAACGGCCTACTGCTCGTTCCAGCTGTACGGGTACAACATGGTCGGGGGCGGGTGTCGCTTTTGTTTTACTCAAAATCATCGGACTGCCGCTTTTGCTGAGATCAAAATCGACTGAAAAATTACAAGTCCCTGCGGCTGAATTCTTGTGATGGTTATCCCGAGGTTTATGGTCTATATCGACTTCTACTGCGTTCAGTGTCGCCGTCTTAAAATGCCAGTCGGTCGTGTTGTCTTTCAATGAGTAATCTGCCCATGTCAAGGCTCGGTAGATCCCTGCCGGCACGTGAAACTGCAAGGTGTCTTGAGGTGCTTCCATCAGACGGTCTACGGTGATTATGCGGCGAGCTACAAGGGTCCCTTTGTCAATCCGGTCCTCGGAAGATTCCATTTTGTACAGCTCTGCAATAAGGCGCATGCTGAGCTGTTCATTAGGTGTGTAGGGCTCAGAAAGAGTCGGATCAAGTTCTGTTTCGGTATGTCCTCCTTGATTGTCGTATGTTAATTCCTTATAATATTGAGGTGGTGTACGATCTGTATTTAATTCGAGATATACCACCGATTCTCCTGGTGTCGGATATTCATGTATGGTTCTGTCGCAGGATGCCAACAAAATGACAAATCCGCTTACCATCAGTGTATATATGTAATGCTTATTCATTTTTGTCATTTTGTGTGGTTCTTACGAGAAAGATTCCATTTGTACGATAATGTAACCCCTGCTCGGGTTACGCCCCAGTAACAGTCTGAACCTGACTTGAATTTTGGCCCATTATCCCAATTCCGGTATGCATCGTATCGATATTTGGCAAAACCGGCACCTATGTTGAATTCCAAGCCCCAATGTGCATTCGTGCCGAAGGACATCGCATAGCCATAACTCAATCCCAAGCCCCAAAGTGCATGGTTGGGATCTTGGTAACGAGCATAATTGTTGAGGGCTATGTTGAATCCTGCAATATGAGTATGCAGACCTATGAAGTGTCCAGTCATGGCTTCTTTGGCCCACCAACGAATCTCGGGCTGAACGGCCAGTAAACGAATGTTATGAGTCGAACTGATATTGTACGGGGAGTACCATACCGGAATGTCGAAGGACCAATGTGTCCACGGGCTAATTTCCAAACCGAGGTTAGCAACCAACATCGCATCGAATAATAGGTTGGTTTTCAATGCAATTTTCCAGTCTGATCGTTTGCCCGTATCATAAAAGGATGTTTGTTCGGAAGAATGTAGGGATGAGATCTTGACTGGTGGGGTCGAAGGGTACATTAATGATATGGTGGGGGTGATCGGAGGTTGTTTCGCGTAATAAGTGATTAAGGTCAAACTTGCATACCGTAACTTTGGGTATATTTCCGCGATCAACTTATTCCATGTTTTCCCTTTGTCTATCGCTTTAATTTTAAACTTGCGGCATTCGCTATCTGGTTCAGTTGACAGAATTTCTAAAATGCGTTCTTTGTGTGGAAAATTCGGATCATTCTCTAAGATCTTTTCTAAAGATCTCCAATTCTCGCCTTGATTCTCTGTGTGAAATGTGTGGGCCGTTATGCCGGTTTCTTGGGCAAGGTAGTCTACCAGTGCGTTTGCTCTGTATTGTCCGAGTTTTTGATTCCATTGCATAGGACCTTCGGGTGATGCGCTTCCGTGGATCCATAGACTCGAACAATGAGTCTGGTATTTCACGACCGAATCAAGGGTTGCATGGAGACGAGGTGTGATTTTGAGTTTGTATTGATTGATTTCAAAAAATACAGGAGGTACATGTTGCCTGATTACGATGACGCTATCTGTTGTACATGGCAGATCCGACGAATCCTCCGCGTTATATGGCTGTGCGCAGAGGCTGAAAGGAATAAAAAAATATAGGATCAATATGCTAATAATTTGTTTCATACGTGTTTATAGCACGATATATGTATTTGTATATTAGATTAATCGTTGATTTATTGACTACAAAGGTATGAAATTATTTTATAAAACCTTGTAAAGTCATTATAAAAATAATAATCAATCAGTTAGCTATCATATATCTTACTATTAGTCACCCCATATAATCTGTTATTAAAATAACTGAAAAAACCAACAATTTAACAGGGATATAACAAGATCTCAGAATAGGTATAGGTCGATTTATTGTATGAGAATGTTATTGTGAATTAATTATTTACCTATCTCAGATATTTTCTGCCAATTTATTGGATGCAGTTGGTTGTTTGCTGGTTCTCGGATATATAGTCATGGTGTTTGTTGTTGGAATATAATATATTGATAAATAAATAATTATATGTAGTGGAGCGCTCGATTACATATTGGGTGTAAATAATATTAAGGGCGAAATCGGTTATTTTATTTCGCTCTTAATATCGTGTTAGGTCTTGTTGTTGGCAAGTAGTTTTAGGGTTGCGTATTGTCGATGAGGTTTTTATAGATAATACCGTTTTTCATGATGAGTTTGAAGTTATCTGAGGGGTTCTCTATGACGTGTATGTTCTTAAGAGGATTCCCCTCGACCAGGATAATATCTGCGTAGGCTCCGTCTTCAATAACTCCTAATTTGTGTGGGTATGGATTCCTGGGGCCAGACATGGCTAATAGTTCTGCATTGGTTGAAGTGGCCATTTTGAGTATTTCATACGGTGTATACCAATTCGCTAATTTTGCCAGTTGTGCCCCTTGTCGGGAGGCAAGTTGCGCATCGAATAAGCAATCAGATCCCCACGCGGTTTTTACTCGGTATTGCTTGGCTAATCGATAGGCTTGTGTGGTTCCTTGAGTCATCTCGATCTGTTTTGCTCGATTTTCGCTCCCTTCAGGGAAGGGGGTGACATCCTCATCATCCAGAAAAACTTGTAGGCACCACCATATCCCTTTGTCGGCCATTAATTGAGCGGTACTCTCATCAGCCAATTGACCGTGCTCTACGCAGCGTACTCCGGCCTCAATAGCGGTACGTATCGCTTGGGGGGTGTAGGCATGTACGGTGACATAGGTGCCCCAATTATCCGCTGCAACCACCGCTGCTCGGAACTCTTCTGGGGTATATTGGGATACATCAAGGGGATCATAATCCGAGGATACGCCGCCGCCTGCGGCCAGTTTGATTTGGGAGGCGCCTTTGCGTAATTGCTCTCTCGTTTTCTGAAGGACTTCGTCATGGCCGTCGGCTATGGCTGCCATGCCGCTCGATTCCATATAGGTTAATGCTCCGCACGCAATTCGAGGTACGTCCGTAGGTAGCCGGAAATCTCCATGACCGCCAGTCTGGGAAATCATTGCGCCGCTGGGATAGATCCGGGGCCCTATGATCAAACCCTCGTCTATGGCACGTTTTAGTGCAAACGGGTTGCCTCCCATGTCCCGAACTGTGGTGAAGCCTCGCAGTAACTCTTTTTCGGCTGAATGGGCTGCATAAAGGCTAATATATGCAATGTCTGAGACTAAGGCCTGCTGTAAAGGCATGGCATCCATCATAGTATGTACGTGGGCATCAATCAAACCCGGCATAAGGAACAACCCCTGGCCATCGATAATCATGATGTCGGGGATAGACGATACGTCGAGAGGATGTTGGGATACTTTGCTGATCAGTTGATTTTCAACAAGAACATTCCCTGTGTAGGTCTGTTCGTCGATTCCGTTGAATATCTCGACGTTTTTGATCAATATTGCATGTTGGGCTGTTGCGCTTAGGAATGTGGCCAGTGCCCCGATAAGTAACAATAGGTTTTTCATGAGATGGATTAGTTGAGGTTGTGGATTGGGACAGCATATTGCACGAAGCTGTATGGCATAGGCTGAAGGTCGCTATGCTGGAGGCAGGCATGGGGTTGTGGCTAGCATGTTGGTAGGTCGTAGTGTCTGCTTTTGAAATAGAATGAGAGAATTTCTCAATAAGTCAATTAAATTATTCTACATGCATATATCGTGCCTTATAGCAATGAAATCTAAAAATATTGACAAAGATTAAGTACATGTATTGTGGCTCCGGTGCATGGTGGCGATATATGTTTGAAAGGTTGTTGAGGCTATTTTCGGTATTAGAATTACGTAAGTGTTTAGTCCATTGGATGGTGTGTCGATGCAATCGATGGGCGTTTTAGTTTTGGAGTATTATGAAAACAAAAAAAGAAAAGCCGCTCTTAAAATTAGAGCGGCTTTGGGTATAATTTGAAAATGGTTTATTCGAGCACTGGTAATGCGTCAGCCCAATTCTCGGTTTGTACAACTCCTGCGCCCGAGTTGATTTCCCGACTCGGAATCGGATAGCAGAATTTCGCAATATCAAAAGGCTTGAATGAGCGTATGGTGACAATGTCGCCCCAACGACGCAAATCGGTGAAACGATGGCCTTCCATCCACAATTCTCGTGCACGTTCATCTTTGATAAATTCCATCAATTCGCTAGCGGTGCTGGGAAGGTCTGCTATGCTTTGGATTGCCGGGTTACGGCGAGCCACTTCCAACAGTGCTGTTTGGGCATCAGTCAAACTCCCTTCATCCCAACGGACATTTGCTTCTGCAATAATTAAATACTGTTCCGGGAGACGGAAAACAGGAATGTTGCACACTGCAAGATTTTCAGGAATGCCAATGTACTTACCGCCTGCGTAATCGCGGGTTGCGTTGCCTCCTTCAACCAGCAGCGGATATCGGATATCCTGGATATCCGGAGTCGAGCCTTCGACATAGTCTGCCGGATAAAAATACTTGACGATCGCGTCTTGGGCCGGAGATACCCCGTAAGTGGAATACAGCGTACCGATTGAGTTGGCGGAAAGATTATCTGTCAGAGATTTGGATACCGTGAAGATATCTTCGCTGTTGATCGTGATATGCGTGAACATGTCACGGTAATCGCTGGCTGTGGTAGTGATGATATGTCCGGCACGGAGGCTAAGTGCTGTTTGGGCCGATTCAATCGCTGTTTTAAAGTCCTCTTCGTACAACGCTACACGAGCTTTCAAGGCATAGAGGGCAGCTTCATTCATGTAGTATTGGTCAACCGAGCTGCCGCCGATATTGGTGTAGTGCTGCAAGGCTTGTTTGATATCTTCCTTGATTTGTGTATAGGTTCCAGCTACGGTGTTCCGGCTCACTTTGTCTCCGGGATTGATGACTGTCCCTGTGGCTACAATTCCAAGCGTCGAACCGTTGTCAACCGTGCCATTTACCTTGTATGGAAGGGCGAAGAGATTGACCAAATAAAGTTCTGCCATGGCTCGTAAACCATAGGCTTGGGCCATGATCTCGTCGAATGCGGCTTGGTCGTCTGCATTGGATGTTGCGTAGAGCTGGTCACAGGCTGCAAGTACCCGCGATGCATGGTCAATCACCTTGTAGCCATATTCCCAAATTTCATCCAAGAAGGCATCTGTTGTGGTGATGTTGTAGTTGTAGATGCTTAGCAAGTGTGTTGTCAGATTCAAATCGGTTACAAGGTCGGTTGCCATATCGCCTACTGCGATGACGTCTCGTCCTGCAAATGGGTAGTAACCAAACATTGAGTATACCCCTGTGAGTGCAGTTTGTGCACTGATAGGATCTGTAATGGCTTCTGAACTGTCTTTGCCCTGATAATACTCAGGTTCCATAGAGCAGGAGAGCAGGCCGGCACCCAACAGAAATACGATTAGAATACGATATGCTGTGTTTTTCATAAATTCAATGTTTTTATATTATCGAATTAAAAACCGAATGACAATCCGAAGATGAAATTACGAGGCATCGGATAAACCCATTGTTGGAAACCATCTGCTCGTGTCTCGGGATCGAAACCGATATAGTTCGAGCTGCGTACCGTAAACAGGTTGTCTGCACTGAAGAATACACGCAAGTTGCTGATCATAATCTTCTTGCAGATCTTCTCGGGGAACGTGTAACCCAACTGTAACGAACGAAGTTTCAGGTAGGATCCATCCATCAAGAAGCGGCTTGAGGTGTTGCTGGCTCCCGAGGCGTCATTCGCAACGAATTTCGGTACGTTCGTGTTCCGGTTTTCAGGTGTCCATGAATTTTCGTACACGTAATTGGTGACTGGCCCTAAGAAATAGTCTCCAACTTGCATGTCGTAGTTGAATCCGCTGTTATATACTTTGCCTCCGTATGAATAGTTGAATGAGGCTGTGAGATCGATTCCTTTATAGCGGAAGGTCGTGGAGAATCCTCCATAGAATTTCGGATCGGCTTTACCTACGATACGTTGGCCGGCTTCGTTGTAGTTGAAAGTGGTTTCGGTACCTTCGGTGCCTTTGTACCACATGGCGCGTCCGGTCTCTGGGTCTACCCCCGCATAAGCCGGCATGTAGAAAGTATGATAGGCTTCGCCGACTTTGCGTATTGTCATCGTATTTTCGATCGGAAGATCGGTCGACAGGGCAACGATTTCATTGTGATTGGCCGTAATGTTTACTGACATATCCCATGAGAAATCGTTAACGGTCAGCAGACGTGCATTCACCAACGCTTCGAAACCTCGGTTGCGCATCTTACCCATATTGCGTAATTCATACCCCTGGCCTGTGGTCAGAGAGATAGGTACTTCGAAAATCATGTCCGAAGTCAGTTCGTTGTAATAATCAAGCTCGAGGCTGATGTTGTTGAAGAGCGTGACATCCACACCAACATTGAATTTCCCTCGGCGCTCCCATTTGAGGTCGGGATTCTCGAAGGAAATAGGTACACTACCCGGATTCCCTTTGTAGTTATAACCAGTCTTATAATAAGTTCTTGAACTGTACCAGCCGATTTCCTGGTTACCTACTGTACCGTAGCTGGCGCGAAGGGTCAAGTTGCTGAGCCACTCTCGGCTGCTTTGCATGAACCTTTCTTCAGAAATGCGGTATTTACCACCTACTGAATAGAACAAACCCCATTGTGAATTACGTCCGAAACGAGATGAACCGTCATAGCGCAAACTCCCTGACAGATAGTATTTGTTGGCGAAACTGTATTGGCCATTGAAGAAAACCGAATTCAGTGTCGATTTCTTTCGGTAAGTACCTGCTGTTGTAGGGTTAGACGCATTCCCCATTTCGGGAAGTCCTTCGTATGGGAAGTTACCTGCACCCGTGAGGGTCTGTTCGTCCATCAAGCGTTGTGCCTCTTGGGCGATCATCAAGTTGATGTCGTGTTTGCCATACTGCTTGAGCCAGTTGATCGAGTTCGTGATGGTCATGTTCAGCAGCGTCTCGTTGTTTTGTTCCGCATACATGTGCTGATCCGCACCTTGAGGATTCATCATGCTGGCGAAACTGTATTCACGAAGGTTGTGGATATTGATACCAAAGTTGCTCTTGGCATAAAATCCTTTGCCGAAATTAACCGTAACATACGGGTTGATATTGGACGTAATGGTGCGTTGTGAGTTGATGTCACCCACCTTCTTGTCTCGTATCGCTACCGGATTGTAATATGCGTACAGGTTGTATGACCCGTCCGGATTATAGATCGGTTCGATTGGGCGTAGGTCGTATACGGCTACCAACGGGTTGATGTACTGCGATTGGGTAGGTACATTGTTGTTGTCGGAATATGAGGCCGATGAGAGCAAACCGAACGAAACCGAGCGCCCTTCGTGGGTGATGTTTGAACGCAAAGTATAGCGTGTCATGTCGGTGCCGATCACGATACCTTCGTTGCGGTAGTAACCGGCACTGATGAAGTAGCTCGTATTGTTGGCTCCTCCGGCAACATCTACGCTATATTCGTCTACCCGGCCACTGCGCAGAATAGCTTTCAGCCAGTCGGTGTCCGGTGTAACCCCTTCTTCCCAACCGTACCATGATGTCGCATATTCTTTCGCCAACGCTAATCCTTCGCCCGGAGCAGCTTCGCCCGAATTTTCGAGTCCGCGGCCCCATATATCCAGGTAGCGGGATGTATTGACGATGCGGTAGTCCCAATCCAGGTTGGCGATACGGGCAAATCCCTTTTTCGCTACAAAATTGACCCGGGGTCTGCCTTGTTGGCCTCGTTTGGTCGTGATCACGATGACACCGTTGGCGGCCCGGGCTCCATAAATTGCAGTAGCCGTTGCGTCTTTAAGCACGGTTACGCTTTCGATATCGGAAGGGTTGATGTTGGCCAGTGGGCTAACAGCCATGTCGCCGTCGTCATCTCCATACAAAGCGGATAATTTATCCGAGAAGATAGGCATACCGTCTACAACATACAGGGGCTCCAGGCCTGAATTGACTGACCCGACACCACGGATATTGACGCTGGCAAAACCGCCCGGTTGTCCGTTGACATTGAACATTTGCAAACCGGCTACATGGCCCTGCAGGGTTTTCATGAAGTTTGCATCGGTTTGACTGGTAATAATTTTGTCATCAACAACTTGTGCTGATCCGGTGAACGCCGCTTTGCGGGTTACTCCGTAACCGGTTACCACGACTTCGTCTGCTGTGATTGCTTCGGTTTCCATCGTGATATTGATCGTAGTACGGTTTTCTACTGGAATATCGAGGGTTTTCATCCCAAGATAAGAAAATGTCAGCGTCCCTTGGGCGGGTGCTGAGAGTGTGTAGTGACCATTGACATCTGTACTGGTCCCTGTCCCAACTCCTTGGACGACCACATTGACCCCAATGATGGGTTCACCTTCTGCGGTTGTGACCGTTCCGGAGACTTGCTTGTTTTGTGCGACAACTGTTTGTAGAAAGCACAGCAAAATTGTGCAAGACAAGAGTAAAAATTTTCTCATAGACATGCATTTTTAAATATCAATACATAATCAAACGCGCCGCAAAGGTACGACATTTTGAAATAATTTTAACACAAAAATATCTTAAAATTCAATAAGATAACAATTTGGCGGTAATTTTATGGTTTGTCTTTTGGGTTGTAATAATAAGATCTCTCGAATTGATGATTTTAAAGGAAAATAGAGAATTTTTTTTGGATTCGTCGATCTGAAAGAAAAATGGCCTTGTAAATTGGTAGAATTATAGTGGTGCTGATGCTTGAAAAACAATAAAAAATATGAATGGAAAGATAGGGGGCGCCGGTCGTTGACCCGGATTGAGTGAGTGTAAAGGTAGACTACACGGAAAAACTGTAGAGGTGTTGTAGAGAAGATGGGATAAGATGTGGGATACGTCTTAAATCTGAATTATTTTTGTATCTTTAAGGGTTGACTACTTAGTAAGTTGATGGGAGCAGTGTATGTATTTTTGGCAGATGGCTTCGAGGAGCTCGAGGCGCTGACTGTCGTGGATGTGCTTCGGCGTGCCGGAGTTGAAGTGATGAC
>CASDSC010000031.1 GCA_949283215.1 uncultured Alistipes sp.
CAACATCTGTGGTTCGCAACGGAAGATAACGGGGTGGCTGCCATGGTATATGCCCCATCGACGGTCACGATGCGTGTGGCCGACGGTGTCGAGATTTGCATCGACGAGAAGACAAACTATCCTTTCGAAGAGACGATCCGGTTTGATGTCCGTTATCCGGATCGTAAGGTGAAATCGGCCGTATTCCCGTTCCATCTGCGTATTCCGGCTTGGTGTCAGGGTGCAGAGATCGTGGTCAATGGCGAACGTATGGATACGCCTGCTGCGGGAAGTGTGGTCAAACTGTCGCGCCGGTGGGAGAATGGCGATTGCATTGAATTGCGCTTGCCGATGCAGGTGGCAACGAGCTATTGGTATGAAGGAGCTGTGTCGGTTGAGCGTGGACCATTGCTCTATGCGTTGCGGATTGGAGAAGAGTGGCGCCGTGTTGAGGATGACGGTAAGTTTGGTACCCGGTACGGTACTTGGTATTATGAGGTCTATCCGAAAGACAAATGGAACTATTGCCTTGTGGAAGACCATCTGAAACCGGAAAACCTGCAACAGAAATTTACGGTTCATTATCGTGAGGTGCCCGAGGGTTCATATCCCTGGAATCTCGAGAATGCACCGATCGAAATACATGCCGTAGGCCGTGAGTTCCCCAATTGGACGTTGTATAACGGAAGTGCAGGTCCGATCCCGTATAGTGTGCAGTGTCAGGTTGAGACAGGACCCGATGAACCTATCGTATTGGTGCCGTACGGATGTACGACGTTGCGAATTGCCGAATTCCCCATTACGCGATAAGTCGCGGTCAGGTATCGCCCTGGAGGATCGGCTGAAGGAGAACTATTGTCGGCCGTGTGCTGAATCGGTTTATGCTTTTGGACATTGGCTTGTTTGCCGAGGGCAGATTTGAACTTCACAGGGCTGGTATTTTGCGTTGATTTTTTCGCTTATTCAAAATGATAAAATCTATATTCATGAAAAGAGTATTCACCTATGTGGCCGGTGCATTGATGTTGACGGCCTGTACAACTGGGACGCAAAAGGCTCCGTATGAGTTGATCGCTGCCGATGCGTTCGATACTACGCTGAATGGCCGTTCTGTCCAGCTCTATACGTTGGTCAATAAACAGGGCATGGCGGCACAGATTACCAATTACGGAGCCCGGTTGGTCAGCCTGTGGGTTCCGGCCGCCGATGGTTCGTTCAAGGATGTGGTATGGGGCTATGAGACCATTGCCGATTATTTGGATGCGGGAACCGATGTCTATTCCGGACCGGTGGTGGGCCGTTACGGTAACCGGATCAATAAGGGTCAGTTTACACTCGATGGGAAATCATACCAATTGACGATCAATGACGGAGAGAACCATCTGCATGGCGGAAGCGGTGGATTCTGGAGCAAGGTATGGCAAGGCGGCGTGGTGACCAATGCCGACAGCAGCCAGTCTGTCGTGTTGACCTACGAGTCGCCGGACGGCGAGGAGGGTTATCCCGGAAATCTGACCATCACGGTGATGTATACGTTGACCAATGACAATCAGTTGGTTTTGAATTATGAAGCGACGACCGATGCGCCGACGGTGATCAATCCGACGAGTCATTCGTATTTCAATTTGCACGGAACGACGGCCCAATCGACCAATTCGCACATTTTGCAGATCAATGCCGACAGTTTCACGCCGACCGATGCGGGATTGATTCCGACCGGCGAGATCGCCCCGGTCGAGGGGACCCCGCTCGATTTCCGTCAGCCGACAGCGATCGGAGAGCGGATCGAGGCAGATTTCGAGCCGATGAAACTGGCCAAAGGGTATGACCACAACTGGGTACTCAATAAGGCGAATGGTCAGTTTGGTGAGGCAGCCGTAGTGTATGAGCCTGCGACCGGTATCGTGATGACGGTGTCGACCGATCAGCCGGGGATGCAGTTTTACAGCGGGAATTTCATGGACGGTAAGGATGTGGGAAAACGGGGCGATCTTCATAGTTTCCGGACCGGGGTCGCTTTCGAGACGCAGAATTTCCCCGATGCGCCCAATCATCCTGAGTTCCCGAATCCCGTACTCCGTCCGGGCGAAACCTATACTCAAACCTGTGTGTACGCATTCAGTACGAAATAGGTCTGTGAAGATAGTGCGTTACTGCGAAACCGGTGTCGTATTCGCATGATTTCGATTCCCGACGAGGTGTCTCATCGGGAATCGGTGTTCTTCGCGCATAACCGGTAGTATGTAATTGTGCGATACGTCGTGTTAGGGTCAATATGTGGCCTTGATGGGGTCTGTTCTCGGGATCTATAATATTGGAATGTAATGGGATAAGTCGTTGTATGAGATATCGTGTATTGTTTTTGATTGTAGGATTGATTTGGGGTATGTTTCCCCGGCAGGTGACTGCACAGTCGACCTTTACCAATCCGGTATTGGCCCATGGACAGGATCCATGGGTGGTCAAGTATGACGGACAGTATTATTATTGTTGTGCGCAGGGAAATGGAATCTCAGTGTCGGTTTCGCCCGTGCTACACCGTATCGAGCCGCCGCAACGAGTCTGGACAGCGCCTGCAGAAGGATGGAACAGCTCATGTGTGTGGGCTCCGGAATTGCACCCATATAAAGGTCGATGGTATATCTATTATGCGGCGGGGCAATCGGGTCCTCCGTACATTCATCAGCGAACCGGCGTGCTCGAGTCTGTGGACGATGATCCGTTGGGACCGTACGTCGACCGGGGCATGCTTTATACGGGCGATTCGCTTGGGCAGTGGTCTTCGAACCGTTGGGCGATCGATTTTACTCTTTTCGAATACGAGGGACAGTTGTATGGGGTTTGGTCGGGTTGGGCCGATGCGGCGACGACCGATCGTACGGAGCAGAACCTGTATATCGCCGAGATGACCGATCCGTGTACGGTGGCCTCATCTCGCGTGCTGATTTCTGAGCCGGATCGCCCTTACGAGCAGGGCGAGCTGCCATTGAATGAGGGGCCACAGATCCTACAACGCGGTGAAGACCTATTTATCGTCTATTCATGTGGTCAATCGTGGTTACCTACTTATAAATTGTCATACCTCCGGCTGCGTCGCGGTGCCGACCCTATGTCTCGTTCGAGTTGGGTCAAAAGTCGCCGCCCGGTTTTTGAGGGAACCGATGAGGTATTCGGTCCCGGACATGCCAGCTTTACCGTTTCGCCCGATGGTACGGAGTCGTATATCGTTTATCATACGAAAACATCGGCATCGCCCGGATGGCAACGCGATGTGCGGATGCAGCGATTTGAGTTCGACCGTCAGGGGCGTCCTGTTTTTGGAGCACCCATTCCGGTGGGTGTCGCTATGCCAATACCTGCAGGCAGTAAGATAACGAATCCATAAGCGGGTTATGAGGCCTTCCATCAAACATCTGTTTTTCTGTATGGTACTGTTGTCTGTGGGGACAATGGCCGCCGATGCCGC
>CASDSC010000032.1 GCA_949283215.1 uncultured Alistipes sp.
ATCTGGGCACTGGGCAACAACGGCACGGTGCGACTGTTCCAGACATCCGGAGCCCCCATTACCACATGGCAACAATCCCACCCCGAATACAGCAACGCGATGCACAATCCGACGCTCCGCATTGCCGAACAATTCTACAGCAATCACGGGGTTCCGATCGACGAGGACAACACATGGCCCTACGAAGACCGATACAAGGTGGCCGATGTTCCTCCCGGACACGACTATTACATTGAACAGGGCGCCCGTACGGCAATTTTGCACTTCAATCGCGAACCACGATTCTACGCCAGTCTGGGCTTCGACCGGGGCAAATGGCTGAGTGGAGAGGGGACGTACGACCAGAATGCGCCGACAGTGCACTGCAAAGCGGAAGAGACCGCAGGTATGGTACTGCAGAATTACAATATCACGGGCTATTTTGCCAAGAAGGTCGTCCCGTATAAATTCATCTTTTCCCAGACCAACAACAATGCAGGCGAGTGTGCCTATTCTTTCCCGATCATTCGTTTGGCGGATCTGTACCTGATGTACGCCGAGGCGCAGAACGAATGCCTCGAACAACCTGACATTTCTGTATACAAATACATACAGGAGGTCCGCGACAAAGCGGGTTTGGACCAGGACACCAATGGAGACCTGGTGAAGACATGGGAACTTTACAGCAATAATCCCAACAAGCCCAAGACTAAAGACGGCATGCGGGAAATCATCCGTCAGGAACGTTTGAACGAACTGGCACTCGAAGGCCATCGTTTTTACGATCTGCGTCGCTGGAAACAGTGTATGACCGAACTTAACAAGCCAATCCGTGGCTGGAACGTAACCGGCAAAGAAGAGATGGAATATTACAATGTCGTGACCCTCTATTTACAGAAATTCACGCCACGTGACTATTTCTGGCCGATCAAGATCTCCGATCTGTACGTCAACCGTAATTTAATCCAAAACCCCATGTGGGAGAAATAACCGTCAGCCATGAATAAATCTAACATAATGCTTTTGACCGTCAGTGTCCTTCTTTCGACGGCCTGCGTCAAGAACAAAGAAACCCGAGAGCCACTGGGTAGCAACGACGGCACCGCCCCCGCCCCAGTAACAAATATTCAGACCACACCGATACCCGGAGGAGCGGTTCTACGCTACACATTACCAGACGATCTTGATTTGAGCTATGTAAAAGCGACCTATTTCAATTCACAAGGCCAACCGATGGAGGTCTGCGCCTCTTCCTATGTCGATTCGCTCAAGATCGAAGGCTTGGGAGACACAAACGTATACGAAGTACAACTCTACAGCGTCGACAAATCGGAAAATTACTCATCCCCTGCGACTACGGCGATCACCCCTCTCACGCCGCCGGTTGAAACGGTTTTTGCCTCTCTGGAGCCGAAAGTAGGGTTCGGCGGGTTCGTCATTGGCTTTGAGAACGAGACACGGAGCGACATCGCGGTCTACCTGATCCGACGCGACTCACTCGGCATCTTTGATGTATTCGATGCGGCCTATACGAGCATGAGCGGCGGGGACCTCACGATCCGTGGCCTGCCGAACGAAGAGAACGAATTCGGTTTTTTTGTACGTGACCGATACAACAATTTTTCCGACACACTGTTTGTAACCGCCACCCCATGGGCCGAAGAGCAACTGGACAAGAAACTCTTTTCAGACTTCGATAATTCGGCATGGTCTTTTGTATGGGGAGTCTACGATGATGTCATCGATTGGGGTAACTATTCGTTCATCACCACACCCTTCGATTTTCCGCACTACATGAACATCGACCTGGGCGTTTTGGCCAAACTGAGCCGACTGAAAATCTGGCAACGTATCGGCGACGATACGCTTTTCCAGCATGGCATGCCGAAGACCTGGAAAATGTATGGCAAATCGAGCATGGAAGAACCCTGGGTATTTCTCATGGAATGTAATTCTTTCAAGCCCTCAGGCCTTCCGATCGGACAATACTCGACCGAAGACTGGGAATATGCGGAAGCTGGCGAGGAGTTTTCATTTCCTCTGGAAGCCGAACCGGTACGCTACCTGCGCTTCGAATTCACGGCAACCTGGGGCGGCTACAAAGGTACGGCCTTCAGTGAATTCACCATTTGGGGCGAAATCAAATAAAACCTGACAATCATGAAAATAGACCATATCAGATCATTACTGATCGCTACTGCCACAGGATTGTTTATTTCTCTTTTTCACTCCTGTTCGGATATCAACGAGATCCAGCAGCCGTTTCTCGATCAGGCAGGCCGCATCTACGTCGGTAAAATCGACTCTTTACAAATTAACGGTGGCACGGGGCGCGTCGAGATCGTGGGTTCAGCGCGATATGCCCGCACAGCGCGTACATGCCGAGTCAGCTGGGGCGACAGTTCCCAGCGCGAGTTTGCCATGTCCGAAATTCTGGACGGGGATTCGGTTCGGATTCTGTTGAATGACATTCCGGAAGGCAACTACATGTTTTCAGTACAGACATTCGATGAAGCAGGGAACAAATCGATCAAGGAATCGGGACACGGTATTTCGTACGGGGAAGAATACCGTCTTTCGTGCACGCCGAAAATGGTCGTCAAGCTGGAGACGAATCCGAGTACCGTGCTGTTACATTGGAGTTTGATCGACCATGCAGTCCGCATGAAGGTAGAATACGACGCCCAGGACGGCACGGTAAAGGAAGTTGCCGTTTCACCCGACGACATACTGACCGAGATTCCGCTTTCGGATTGCAAACTGGGTGGGCGCATCATATCGACCACCTACATATTACCCGAGGCCCATGCACTGGACACGATCATCCTCGAGCCGATGGTCCAATATTTCCCGGAATCGGCCGAATTCCCGGTAGACAAGACGCTGTTCCGCATCATGAATCTACCGACGGATAACACAGGATGCACTTATGTGCACTGGGCAGGTCCCTTCCCTCCGGAATATTTGATTGACGATAACACGGCCACCAAATTCCACACAGGCGACACCTTCGATGTACCGACGAGCAACGGGGTACCCTGTCACGTCACGATCGACCTCGGTGTTCGGGCACGACTGAGTAAATACCGTGTGTTTGCCGAGTTGGCCGATTGGACCCCGAGCCGTATCCAGCTATGGGGGATCGACGAGCTCACCCCCGAAAACTACACGACCCTCTCGAGCATGGATCCGGGCTGGGAAGACGAGGCTCGTGCCAAGGGCTGGACATTGCTTTCGGACAATCGAGCAGGAGGCGACTTCACGGACAATACCTATACGATACCGGACGATAACAAGATCACCACGCGCTACATACGCATTCGTTTCATGGCGAGCCGTTCAGGCGATACGGGACCGAACACCTTTGTATTGGCCAACGAGCTCTATTTCTGGGCCAATGTGATCGAATCGCTCGAATAACCCTGACGTCGTCCGGGACCGTAATACAACTTCTTGTTTTACGGTCCTGGCGACGGTTGGGAAACTCCAGTAGGCAGAGTCTGTGTGCTACGCGACAACACTGAAGATCCGACCATTCGGTCATATCTGGCCGAACACCCCATCTTTCATCTATCGACCGGTCCGTATCAACGGCGCCACACGCCCACATACCGAGATTTCGTTACCGGTCGACACATAAAAACTCTAAGATACAAAACCAAATTTAACTCCACGACCATGTTTTCACCCAAGATTTCACGTGCAATCCGACCCTTAGTGAGTCTGCTAACGATGGTCTGGTTGTTGGCGGCCTGCCAGAAAGACGATGCACAGGACCGGCAGATCACTGTTCGGTTCGACACCCGAGGCGGTGAACCGGCCTCGTTCGAGCAAACCGTACACAGCGGAGAGACGCTCACTCAACCGGACAAACCTACCCTTGCTCGCCACATGTTCCGTTTTTGGTGCCTCGATCCCGAACATCCGACGGCCTTCGATTTCCATACGCCGATTACCGAACCGATCACGCTTTACGCCCACTGGATGCAGAATGCCTTCACGATCACATTCGATGCTCGCGGAGGAGAACCGGCTCCCGCCCCCATTTCGATCAGCGGCACGGGGAGTTTTATCGAGGCGCCCGAACCGCCGTACAAACCGGACAGTGTACTGACAGGATGGTACACGGACGAGGGAGAGCTTTACGAATTCGGTTCGATCATCGACCGTGATCTCACATTACACGCCCGATACGAACTGGGCTATGGAGTGAGCTTTGTTTCAGGCGCTCCCGACCTTGAGATTCCGGATCAGCATATCAAAAAGGGATTGCAGGCAACCGAGCCTGACGAGATCCCGACCCAACGGGCCCATCTGTTTTCTGGCTGGTACATCGACGAAGCCTGTACGACGCCTTACGATTTTTCGACACCGGTTACGTCACACACAACCCTTTACGCAGGCTTCACTCGACTGATCGAGATCAACACGCGCCAACTGATTTCACGGGTCACCGGAGCCTCACAACCGGATGACGGGGCCGCACTCAATCCGACCCAGACCCATCAGCGATACAATGTCGGGGCTACCGATCTGGGCATCATCTGGGAGATGAGTCCCGGACGCGTGGGGATCTTTTTCGGCGACACCTACGGATCGGATTACGTATATACAGGTGCAGGAGGCCCCGGTGGGAGCGATGCCCGTTCGAACGTTCTGGCCTTTTCCGACGATACGAATCTCGAAGACGGCCTTGCATTCAGCGGGATGGCCCTCGACCCGGCCAATCCGAATCGGGCACGCGAAGTCATACCGCACATGGGTGAAGGCGCTTTTACCTCCATTCCGACCTCGGCCATCCGGGTTGGGAATACAGACTATGTCCACTACATGAACTGGGAGGTATGGGGCAGCGCCACGGACACACGCAATTTCTCGTCATTTTATCGATCGGACGACGACGGAGCCACCTGGAGTGCATGTCCGGAGGTACGCTTCCCGTGGAACACCAATTTTTTCATGGTTGCCCTTGAGAAAAAGGACGGCTACGTCTACATGATGGGAACGCCTCACGGACGTTTAGGGAATGCCCGGTTGGCCCGGATCGCCGAGGCCGACATCGAACACATGGATCGGTACGAATATTGGACCGGCCATAACTGGGTAGCAGGTGACGAAACGGCAGCAGCAGATCTGATTACGGGCGGGGCCGGCGAAGCCTCATTGATGTGGCACGAGAAATACCATTTGTGGCTCTATCTATATTGCAGTGGGGATAAAGGGATCTTTCTTGGACAGGCAGCCCGCATCACCGGGCCTTGGCATATCACGCAAATCTCCTCGGGGACCCAGAATCTGGCTCCGGGTCTTGGATGGGGAGCCTACGGCAGTTTCATGCACAAATCGTGCAATGACGGCGACCGACTCTATTTCATATCATCGACCTGGCAACACTACAATACGTTCCTGATCGGTGCCGACATACACCCGGTCGAATAAGTATCGTCCGTATTTTTCACCCCCCGACGCCGAGGTTCCGCAGATCATACCTCGGCGTTTTTTATAGTTACACCGGTTATCGTACACAAAAGCGTTTCGACTGGAATCATGCGCAACTCTGCCCACGGAGCCACCGTCTACCATCACACACCTTATCAGACACTCCAATCCATATGGTCCAACGATATTGTCCTCCAAAGTTTCCTCCCATGGCAACAATCCAATCGATTCTCACGCACGCATTATACGCCCCCCATACTTAGCAGCACCCGACAGAGCCCATTTCTACAAATTCTCCGCCTCAGCGATCCACAGTTCGGCAACCGCATCGCTCGGCATACGCCAGTCTCCTCTCGGGGAGAGGCTGACGGAACCGACTTTAGGCCCATCGGGCAGAGCGGATCGTTTGAACTGTTGCGCAAAGAACCTGCGGAGGAATACGATGAGCCACCGTTTGATGGTGCCGGCATCATACTTTCCGTCAAAAGCGCGACAAGCCATCCAATGGAGTTTTGCAGGTCGGGTACCGAAACGCACGAAATGGTAAAGGAAAAAATCATGCAATTCGTAGGGACCGACAAGATCCTCGGTCCGTTGAGCAATCTGGCCTTTTTCGTCGGGCGGCAAGAGTTCGGGACTGATCGGCGTTGCCACGATATCGAGCAACCAGCGGCAAGCGTTTTCATCTTCCCCATTCATCGCCACCCAACGCACCAGATGCTGTACCAGCGTTTTTGGCACACCCGCATTGACACCGTACATCGACATATGGTCGCCATTGTACGTAGCCCATCCGAGTGCCAGTTCCGACAAATCGCCGGTACCGATCACCAATCCGCCGGTCTGGTTAGCGACATCCATCAGAATTTGGGTCCGTTCTCGAGCCTGTGCGTTCTCATAGGTCACTCCGCGTTCGGCCGCATCGAAACCTATATCTGCGAAATGCTGTTCACAGGCGGCACGGATACTGATTTCCCGTACCGTAACACGGAGAGCTCGCATCAGATTGATCGCATTGGTATAAGTACGGTCAGTGGTTCCGAACCCGGGCATGGTCACGCCGACAATCCGGTCGCGCGTCCAACCGAGACGATCGAAAGCCCGGACGGTCACGAGCAACGCCAGGGTTGAATCGAGGCCACCGGATATACCGACCACGGCAGTCCGCGCCCGAGTATGCCTCAACCGCTGTGCAAGGCCGGCCACCTGAATATTGAAAATCTCCGTGCACCGTTCATCGACCCGCGCTATCTCCTGGGGTACAAACGGCCACGGGTCGAATTGTCGCAACACGGGTTCCGATTCATCATCCGGTCTGCACTCCACGGGCAGACGCCGGAATGGAGGGATCTTACCATCGTACCGGAACGTAGAGGTACGCCGGCGAATTCCATCGAGCCGATCGACATCGACCTCTGCCAGCAAAAGCTGTTCCTCAGTGGCAAACCGTTCCGATTCGGCCAACAGAATTCCATTCTCGGCCACCATTCCGCAACCGGCAAATACGAGATCGGTCGATGATTCTCCCACACCTGCCGCACAATAGAGATAGGCAGCCACCGTACGTGCCGACTGTTGGGCGACCAGTCCTTGGAGATAATGATGTTTACCGACCATTTCATCGCTGGCCGACAGATTGATCAGTAGCTGGGCACCAGCAAGCGCCTGCATCGAGGAAGGGGGCATGGGGACCCACAGATCCTCGCATACTTCGATACCGAATGTGACGCCTTTCCCCTCGAACAACAGATCCGGACCGAACGGGACCCGACATCCGGCAACCACAGCTTCTGTTCTGTCCGCATCGGCACCCGGGGCGAACCAACGCGCCTCGTAAAATTCATTATAATTGGGCAGATACCGTTTAGGTACCGCGCCGTATATTTTTCCGTTTCCCCACACGACTGCCGCATTGTACAACTTCCCGTCCACAGCCAACGGCATTCCGGTCACACAGAGGATCGGCAGTTTGGCAGTACGTTCGACCAACAGGCCCATCGCACGATCGGCCTCATCGAGAAGCAACCGTTGCCCAAAGAGATCTCCGCACGTGTAACCGGTCAGACTCAACTCCGGGAAGGCAACGATTGCCGCGCCGGCATTTGCTGCCTGTTCGGCCAATGTGACGATACGTTCCGCGTTGTACCGGCATTGTCCCACCTGAACATGGGGGACCGCAGCAGCCACTTTTACAAATCCATATTTCATATCTTTTTCACCATTTACCGCCGCAGCAACATTTCGCGACGATCATTCCGATACGCACGACCGACCGGTAACGCACCTTACGCTCACTTCACGATGATCGTTTTAATCACCTCCATTTCGAGGGCGCAATTGAGGGCCTGACAAAGCGACGTACGCCGCAAGAACAACTCATTTCGAGCCACAGACGAAGCCACATGGACAAACAGACGACGGTTATTCACTTCGAGCCGTGTGGTACATCGTGCGATCGTCTCGCCGACCAGTTCAGGCCACACCTCGGGTATCCTCGCCTCGGCCAGTTTCAAAGCGAATTTAGGCGATGACGCGACAAAATCGCCCAACACCTCACCGATCCGCACCGGTTCACTTCTCCGCATGATTTATTCCATTAGATCTACGTTACACATTCCCCGAAACGGCACTTTCACTCTCTTTTCCGAGATCGGGTTCACGGCCGTCCGCATTTTCAGGTTCCGACTCCAGTAAACGTCCGGCTCCCGACACACAGCCGATCACCCCATCTGCCACATCGAACATCGTATACGGTTCGCCGCAGCGATCCAAAATACTTTCGAGCCGGACCTTATTGCAATCGGTTATGAATGTCTGACCGAACAACGGGTCGCACACCAGTGCGATCAGACGCTCGACTCTCTGCATATCCAGTTTATCGAAAATATCATCGAGCAAGAGGAGGGGCGATTCGCCTTGCATATCGGCGACGATTTTATACTGAGCTAGTTTCAATGCGACGAGGAACGATTTCTGTTGCCCCTGAGACCCATATTTCCGCAACGCATACCCTCCAATTCGCATCCGCACATCGTCACGATGCACGCCGCAGGTGGTAAACTGCATGATTCGGTCCTTATCGTATGCACGTTTCAACAAGACCTCCATCGGGGCTTCGTCGAGTTCCGAGCGATAGGAGAGTTCGATCCGTTCCCGGTCATCGGACAAAAGGGCATAATAATCAGCCACAAGGGGAGCCATACGCTCGACCATCTGTTTTCTTTTCTGATAAATGCGGGAACCAAATTCTGCGAGCTGCATGTCGATCACCTCCATCAGATCGGCGATCGGCGCACTCGCTTTGAGCAGTTTGTTCCGTTCAGCCAGGAGGTGGTTGTAACGTACCAATGCGGAGAGATATTCGCGATCGAGCTGCGAAATAAATGCATTCAGATAACGCCGTCGCTCCTCGCCGGCCTCGCTAATGAGCGAGGTATCGGAAGGCGACACCATCACAATTGGGATCAATCCGATATGCTCCGAGAGTTTGTCATACTGTTTGCCGGCTCTCTTTACGACTTTGACGGCACCACGGCGGCAACTGCAGACCACAGTTTCGCGCCGGCCGTCATCGGAACGATACTCCCCCTCGGCGAGGAAGAAATCCGCCCCGTGTCGGATACCCTGCGCATCGCTCATACCCAATGCGCTCTTACACATCGACAGATAATAGAGCGCATCGAGCACATTTGTTTTCCCTGCGCCGTTTCCGCCCACGAAACAGTTGAGGCGCGAAGCAAATTCGATCCTTGCTTCGGTCACATTTTTGAAGTTAAGCAACGTCAGTCGTTTAAGTTCCATGCGTTTCCCGCCAATTACCGTCCGATGTTCATTCTGTTCGAGACAAAGATACGAACTTTCCGAGACAACCGTTCACTCACCATTTCTTCTTTTCTCTCCTGTCCTCCCTCCGTTCCCTGTGCACCACCGAAATATTGCTTTTCTACCCGACTCACACCCACCGCTCCTACCAGAAGCCCCCATATACCTTACCGCGCCACCTACAAAAGGGTCTTTATCCGTCACTATTGCTCTAAAAATGGCGGATTTAAAATAAATCAGGGCCGAAACTTTTATATTAAGCAAAAAGCATTAATTTTGCATCGAAATTAACGAAACTTCATATCCGATGTCAACAAAAGACAAAGTACAAGATCCCGAAATCGCAATCGAATCGGCCCTTGGACGGGCAGAAGACTTTTTCATGCGCAACGGCAAGTTGCTTTTGACCATCCTTGCGGTAATCGTCGTAGTAGTAGGCGGTTATTTCGGCTACAAATACCTTTACATGGCACCCCGGGCAGAAAAGGCGGGCGCCGCCATGTTCACGGCCCAGCAACATTTCGCCGTTGATTCATTCGCATTGGCTTTGAACGGCGACGAAAGCAACGCTGGTTTTCTGCAGGTAATTGAGCAATACGGCGGGACACCTCAAGGTAATGTAGCCCGTCATTATGCCGGTATCTGCTACCTTCGGATGGGCGAATATGAGAATGCCCTCAAATATCTTGCACAATACAAAGCTGTCGACGGTGTCCCCGGAGAGATCATCAATGCCCAGAACCTGGGTTTGCAAGGAGATGCCAATGCCCAACTCGGCAATCTCGAACAAGCAATCTCTTTCTACACCAAAGCGGCCGACAAGTATAATAACAATCTTACGGCACCATATTATCTCAAGAAAGCCGGTCTTCTGTATGAGAAGTCAGGCCAAGCAGCCAAAGCGCTCGAGTTGTATGAACGGATCAAATACGACTACGCAGCAAGTATGGAAGCCCGCGACATCGACAAATACATCGGACGGGCCGGCCAACAGATTTAAGCAACGCGCGCAATCTGAAATTATTTATAGTAACACCCGGGAGGTTGCCGTTGATCATTAACGGCAACCTCTTTCATAATTCGACATATAGACATGGCTACCAAACACAAAAATCTTTCCACCTTCGATAGTCCCCTTCCGTCCGCAGCTGGGATGAAATTCGGGATCGTGGTTGCCGAATGGAACGCACAAATTACTGAATCCCTGCTTAAAGGAGCAGTACGCACACTTCGGGATAACGGTTGCAACGAACAGGATATCATTATCAAACAAGTTCCGGGAACATTCGAATTGACATTGGGAGCCCAATTCATGGCACAATACACCGATGTCGACGCAGTCATTGTATTAGGCTGCGTGATCCAAGGCGAGACGCGTCATTTCGATTTTGTTTGCCAAGGGGTTACCCAGGGGATCACCCAACTGATGATTACGTGGAACATGCCGATCGCCTTCGGGGTACTGACCACCGAGAACCTGCAACAAGCGATCGATCGAGCCGGCGGGAAATATGGCAACAAAGGTGATGAGGCCGCAGCAGCCGCGATCCAAATGGTCGCCATGCAACTTGCCATGGCCAAAGAGGACGAGACTGATCGTAAGGAGATCAATTAAGATTCAGATCACCTATCATACAATTAAGGCCGGAGAAGTGCACAACTGATGTCCCCTCCGGCCTTGATGTTTTTTCATTACGTTCAAGGCTACTTTCCAGAAAGAATCCACTCAAAGGCTCACCTATCATATCTTTACCTTATAAAGGTATCACAAAATCCGATTTGCATGCTTTTTGCGAAATTCGTACATTTATCACATCAATAAAACATCATTATTATGGAAGAGAAAATTTTGCAAGCCATGGCATCGGGAGAAGCGATGCGCCCTGGAGATATTGCCGCTGCCGCAGGACTCAAAAAGGCTGAGGCCGATAAATTGATCAAGAAATTGGTAAAAGAAGAAAAACTTTATTCACCGAAACGCTGTTTCTATGCACTAAAGAAATAGAACACCCACAACAAACAGAAAGAGGTATATCCTGTGAGGATATACCTCTTTCTGTTTTCAATCAAGATATTACACTACTTTTTCTTACCGAGTAATCTGGGCTTACCTCCCGAGCGCCAGAATTGTTCGATCTCTTCCAGCGATACCCCTTTGGTTTCAGGGATGTAAAAATACCCCCAAACAAGAGCAGCAATAGCGACCAGCGCATAAAAAGCAAACGCCCCTGCAGGGTTTCCGAGGTTTTCGGACCCGACCGTAATGTCGGTGCCTGGAATTGTCAGTGCCCGTACGATCTTGAAAAACGTAAATGTCACGATGGCATTGAAAATCCACACGGCAAGTGATCCGATCGAGGAACCCAATCCCCGCACTTTCATCGGGAAAACTTCGGAAATGATCAGCCATCCGAGCGGTCCGATACTGACTGCAAAACAGGCGATATAGGCAAAGACCAGAACGATGGAGAGCCATTTACCAGCGTCGCCGAGCGCGCTATTGAACAAGAAACAGAGACTCAGTAATATGAGGGATGCCACGATGCCCCCGAGTCCGATAAAATAGAGTTTGCGCCGGCCGATCCGGTCCACGAAATAAACCGACACGACGGTGAACAGCAAATTGATCACTCCGACCGCCACTGAGGCCCAGATGGCGGCAATCGTCCCGTCGAAACCTGCCATAAGAAAAATCTTCGGACTGTAATAGATCACCGTATTGATACCGACGAATTGCTGAAAAAACATGATCCCGATGGCGATAATCAGCGGCGTGCGCATCCAGGGTTTGAGCAACTCGCGCCAGCCCGGCACATCGTCAGACAGCGCGATCTCCGTGCGGATACGTTCCATTTCATGGTCGACCATTTCGGGGGCTTCGATCCGACGCAACACATCGAGACCTTCCTTGTCGCGTTTCCGTTGCAGTAACCAACGCGGCGTTTCCGGCAGGAAAAGCATACCCACGAACAGGACGAGCGCGGGGATTACGCCGACCCAGAACATCATGCGCCAACACTCGGCATTGGCGTCATCTGCAAACGCCAGATCACTCATATAGGAGGCCAGGATGCCGACAGTCACCAGCAGTTGGAATAGCGACACCAGGGCACCGCGCTTACTGGACGGCGCAATCTCGGCAATGTATAGCGGTACGGCAAACGATGAGACACCGATCGCGACGCCGAGGATCAGCCGGGCATACATCAAGGCTTCTGGCGAAGAAGCCATTCCCGACCAAACGGCTCCGACGACGAAAATTACAGCCGAAATCAGGATGATTCGCCGGCGTCCCCACAGGTCGGTCAGACGTCCTCCCACAAAGGCTCCGAGAATCGCCCCGACCAATACGGCTGTGGTAATCGTTTCGATCGTACTGTCCCCTATGTTGAAATATTGTTGCAGATAGGGGATGGCTCCCGATATGACGCCCGTGTCGAACCCGAACAATAGTCCGCCCATCGCAGCGATCGCTGCGATAACGTAGATTAAAGACTTGTTGTATTTTTTCATCGTTTACATAATTTACCCGAGAGAAAGGCCGGTGATACGGCTAATTAGCAGCCATAAACACGGATGATCTGCCGAAGCCCCGTACGGCTAACATTTTCACATAAATCGGTGACCGCCTTCTAAACGCTAAAAAGTACTGAACATGTGTCGACACAATAGCAGTTCCCTTCTATTGATGGATGCACGGCCCAATATAGAGTAACGTTCCAACCATTAGGAGTTTACGGTACGTAATTGATCCATGCGTCGCGTTTGAGCCGCGGATCGGGCACATAGGCGAATGTGTCCGGATTGCGTTCGAAGGTGGTATAGATCGGTTCGCCCTGTACGATTCCCAATTCGGGATGGTGATCGGGACTTTTACAGATCAATTGCGATGGGCGGTAGGTCGGATTGGCTTCCCAAGAGAGGTGCCCATCGGAGTCAATCACCGGAAACCAGGCAATGCCGCCGTGCGCCCGTACCTTGTCGTACACAAAGCCGTAATCGCGGTCACACCAT
>CASDSC010000033.1 GCA_949283215.1 uncultured Alistipes sp.
GCGTCTACCAATTCCGCCATCCGGGCGCAACCATTTTCAACGGGGCAAAGATACACATTAATCGATTATTTGCAAATAAATATTCCTCAAGAAATCCGTTTTATGCAAAAATTTCACGTATATCTACGATTTAAGACAACACACAACATATACCGGCACGTATTAGGCCCTATATACCAAGAGGCCCCAACATGTATTGCTGGAGCCTCTTGATATTGGCAGACCGGTACTTACACCGTCATGATTTCCTGTTCTTTAGCGGCCAAAATATCTTCAAGCTTTTTCGTGAACTTGTCAATCATTTTTTGGGCATTGGTCTCTCCGTCCTTGGCCATATCCTCTGGCATACCCTCCTTTTGTGCTTTTTTAAACGCTTCGACGGCCTCACGGCGTGCATTCCGAAGACTCACTCGTGCGGTCTCTGCATCTCCACGAACCTGTTTAACCAGCTGTTTACGACGCTCCTCGGTCAATGCAGGAATTGTCAAACGGATATGTTCGCCATTGTTCGATGGCGTTAAGCCGATATTAGCCACCATAATTGCCTTTTCGATCGGGCCGATCATATTCTTCTCCCAGGGCTGTACCAAAACTGTTCGCGCATCAGGTACCGTAATACTGGCTACACCCGAAATTGGGGTCGGATTGCCGTAATATTCGACCATGATACCGTTGAGCACATTGGTGCTCGCTTTGCCTGCACGTACAGCCAACAAAGCCTCCTCCAGGTGATCAAGTGCTTTCTGCATCTTGTCCTGTGTCGCATCCAGAATGGTTTTCGAGTCAGTCATAATTTCGAGTTTATCCGTTTTTTACTGTGGTTCCAATTGTCTCGCCGGCAATCACTTTGCTTAGATTCCCCGGCGTATCCATATCAAATACTATGATCGGCAGATTATTCTCTTTGCACAAAGTAAAGGCGGTAAGATCCATCACTTTCAAACCGCGTCGGTAGACCTCGTCGAATGTGATATCGGAGAACTTGGTCGCTGTAGGGTCCTTTTCCGGATCAGCCGTATAGACACCGTCAACACGGGTCCCTTTCAGCAACACGTCGGCCTCGATCTCAACACCGCGCAAAGCCGATGCCGAATCGGTCGAAAAGAACGGATTACCTGTTCCTCCGCCGATAATGACAATATACCCGGCCTCCATCAATTCGAGAGCCCTTGTTTTGGTATACAATTCACCGACCGGAGCCATCTTGATCGAGGTCAACAGACGGACCTTCGCCCCTTCGCTCTCAAGTGCCGAGCACAACGCCAACGAATTGATCACCGTGGCCAACATTCCCATTTGGTCTCCTTTGACCCGATCGAACCCCTTATTGACTCCGCTCAAACCTCGGAATATATTTCCACCTCCAATCACAATCCCGATTTGCACACCGCTTTCAGCCACCGCCTTGATCTGGGTCGCGTAAGAAGCCAACACGCCGGTATCGAGTCCCTGTCCCGATTTCCCGGCCAGCGATTCTCCGCTCAATTTGAGCAATATCCGTTTATATATCGCCATATTTTTTAGACATCCAATTAAAAAATCCACACATAATAACCGCCTCTCGCTACTTCTGCTCCATCAACTGCATCAACTCATCGAGTTTGGGCGTGAGGATAATCTCCGTACGACGGTTTTTGGCCCGAGCCTCCGCGGTCTTGCCCGGATCGACAGGCAACGACTCGCCACGACCGGCTGCAATGATCCGTGCCGGTGCGATATCTTTATTCGTCAACAGCAACCGCACAACCGTCGTAGCACGTTTGGCACTCAGATCCAGATTGTCACGTAGCTGTCCGTTGGGTTTGTACGGCACATCGTCGGTGTGACCTTCAACCATCACATTGATATCGGGATTCTGCGCCAGCACACTGGCCAAATCTTTCACTGCACGCGCTCCATCCGGATTCAACTCAAAACTACCCGACCGGAAAAGCAGTTTATCATCCATTGACACATATACCTTGCCATCACGTACCGAGACCGAAAGTCCCTTACCCTCGAATCCGAGCAATGCATCCGACACTTTGGCCCGTAATGCGTTGATCGCTTCCTCGCGAGCACGAAGCATCTGTTCGAGCTCGGCTACTTTGCGCGACCGTGCATCAAGCTCGCTCTGGCTCTGTTCCAACTGACGCAACATTCGCGCTGCCTCAGCCGATCCATCCGCCAACAACTGCTGATACTGGGCTTGCAATTCAGATAGTTTCTTTTGCACATACGTGTAATCCCCATACAGACGCACCGTATCCTTAATCAACTGATTCTTCTCTTGCAGAAGTTTATCGTTCTGAATCTTCAGTGCATTGTTCTGTGCCTCGGCGTCCGACAACAGATTTTCGAGCCGCAATGCCTCGGCTTTCATCGAATTGAATTTCTTCGGAGCTACGCAAGACACCGCGAACAGCCCGATTATCGCTACAACAGCAATCTTTTGCATCTCTACCTATTTTTGGACGAAGATACAAAAACTTTTTCATTTGGCAGACTCGTCATCATGCATTCCCGCATTTCTTACACATCTTTTCGTATCTTTGTATCTCGATTCGACTAACAATGACCGAACACGAATATAAATATTTGTATACTGTCAACTCTCCGGACGATCTCAAACGCCTTAAACCGGAGGAGTTACCCTTGTATTGCGACGAATTGCGCCACTTCATCATCGACCAGTTGGCGGCCAATCCGGGGCACCTGGGATCGAGTCTCGGAGTCATCGAGTTGACCGTGGCCTTGCACTATCTGTATAATACTCCGGACGATAAGGTGGTGTGGGATGTCGGCCATCAGGCATACGCACATAAGATCATTACCGGACGAAGGGATCGCTTCTCGACTAACCGCAAATGGGGAGGTTTGAGTGGGTTTCCCCGCATCGAAGAGAGTCCTTACGATGCCTTCGGAACTGGACACTCTTCGACCTCTATCTCGGCGGCACTCGGCATCGCCATGGCCTCACAATTGAAAAACGAGGAACGCAAAGTCGTAGCCGTAATCGGCGACGGTGCACTCACCGGCGGACTGGCTTTCGAAGGCCTAAACAATGCGGGGGCAACAAATACCGACATTCTCGTGATCCTGAACGACAACAATATGTCGATCGCAAAAAATGTCGGGGCGATGAACGAATACCTGCTCAGTATCGCCACATCGGCGCACTACAACCGTCTCAAGGATCGCACCTGGAATGTACTGGCCAAGGTTCCTGCATTACGGCGCTTTATCCAAAATGTAGGAAACGGGCTCAAACACGGCTTTCTGCAACAGAGCAATCTGTTTGAAGGGTTACATTTTCGCTATTTCGGGCCGGTGGACGGCCATGACGTACAGCAATTGGTGCGGGTCATCAGGGACTTGAAACGGTTGCCCGGGCCGAAATTGCTCCATGTACTGACCGTCAAAGGGAAAGGGTACGCTCCCGCAGAGAAAGACCAGATGTTGTGGCATGCTCCCGGTCGGTTCAACCCCGAAACCGGCGAGCTCTTGTCGACGGACCCACCGGGTTGTCCTCCCCGTTTTCAGGAGGTATTCGGGCACACAATCCTCGAATTGGCTCGCCGCGACCCGCGCATCGTCGGCATTACACCCGCCATGGCTTCGGGTTGCTCACTCGACATTATGATGGAAGCTATGCCCGAGCGATGTTTCGATGTGGGCATCGCCGAAGGGCACGCCGTAACTTTTGCCGCCGGCTTGGCTGCAACGGGACTCGTACCGTTCTGCAATATATACTCCTCGTTCATGCAGCGGGCATACGACAACGTGATCCACGACGTAGCTCTACAAAAACTCAATGTGGTGCTTTGTCTCGACCGGGCAGGACTGGTCGGCGAAGATGGTGCCACACATCATGGAGTTTTCGATATCGCAGCACTGCGCCCGATCCCCAACCTTATCCTTTCGTCGCCGATGAACGAACACGAACTGCGCAAATTAATGTTTACCGCAACGCAAGGACATGGCATGTTCGTGATCCGTTATCCGCGCGGCCGGGGCGTCAAGCCCGACTGGGAATGTCCGCTCGAAACCGTCCCCATAGGAACAGGCTGTCTGTTGCGTGAAGGGCGGGATTTGGCCGTGATCTCATTCGGCCCGGTCGGAAACGATGCGGCAGCAGCTATCGACCGTATCGAAAAAGAAGGTGCTTCGATTGAGCATATCGATCTGCGTTTCGTCAAACCGCTGGACGAGGAACTATTACAACGTGTAGCCGAACGGTTCGACCGTATTGTAACGATCGAAGACGGCATCATCGAAGGCGGAATGGGCAGTGCCATACTCGAATGGATGAATGCACACGGGACCACTCCCCACATTGAAATGCTGGGTGTCCCCGATCAATTTATCGAACACGGGACACCAGCTCAACTGCGAAAGTTCTGCGGATATGACGAAGACAGCATTTACCTCAAGCTAAAAGAGATGCTATCTGACGGCAAAGACAGCAACCGATAATTGTTCGCAAGACCTCTGTACGCGCGATTTACACCTATCGCACACAAACAATGTCCGAAACAGAAAACACAACAACATTATAATCGAAGGACTCTGCAATAAAGACCGGAGGACTTACGACGAGAGAGCGATCCAGCATCCGTTTACACGAAACAGGCATGGCAATCGGCAGCTACTTGAATTGATTCAAACGACATATCACAACATACCCGATGTTACTGCACAAAAGACTCCATGATTATCGTCTGATTTTGGCCAGTCGATCGCCCCGCCGGCGTCAGTTGTTGGCTGATTGTGACCTACCGTTCATCGTAGCATCCGACTACCCATGCGATGAGGTCTATCCGGAAGAGATGATTTCCACTGAAGTGCCGGCATTCCTCTCTCGTCTCAAATCAGACGCATACCCCGAAACTCTGGCCCCGAACGACATCCTCATAACTGCCGATACGGTAGTGATCGCCGAAGATCGAATTCTCGGAAAGCCTCATGACCGCCGCGACGCCATCAGCATGCTCCATCGCATCTCAGGGAAAAAGCACCAAGTCATTACGGGAGTCACTTTGCGTAATCCACATAGTACAGTCACTTTTGCTGCTTGTTCCGATGTATATTTTCGAGCACTGACGGATGAAGAGATCGATTACTATGTCGACACGTACCGTCCTTTCGACAAAGCCGGCGCATACGGAATCCAGGAATGGATCGGTTGTGCAGGAGTAGAGCGCATCGACGGTTCATTCTATAATGTCATGGGACTCCCCGTACAACAACTATACATACGACTGGGACATATGTTAGACGAACTGGAAGCAGCCAAATAATTCACTCAATTTAACTCTCCCTATCATCTTTTTTTGATCCAGGGGATGCTCTTTGCATTCAGCCATTGTATTGCACGACCTTTCGCCGCCACCTCTGCGGCTCAAATCATACAAACAATAACCGGGCGTAATTGCTTCCTTTTTTTGCGAAATTGGAACCTCGATTTTCTCTCGCACTATACACTGAGCCATAGAGCCCTATCTCCAACTCCCCCCCAGGACATCACTAAAATACGGATATATCCTTTCTTTATCTTTCCATCTCAGGTTCTTAATTCAAGCACCTATCAC
>CASDSC010000034.1 GCA_949283215.1 uncultured Alistipes sp.
ACGAGAGGCAAATCATCAAAACGAGGATCCGCCGCCACATAATGGAACACAGCCATTCCGAGCGATCCATCACCGAGCGGTTGATGACGGTCGACACGACTACCGACCCCTTTTACCGAATCGTTAAGGTGCATTCCACGCAAATAACCGAATCCGACGACACGATCCAATTCGGCAAATGTACGATCGCACGCCTCCGTTGTCGACAGATCATACCCAGCAGCAAAGGCATGACAAGTATCAATACAAATCCCCACCCTGCTTTTGTCCTCAACATGCTCGATAATTTCAGCCAGATGTTCAAAGCGGAATCCTACATTGGACCCTTGACCGGCGGTATTCTCGATCACAGCTGTCACGCCATGTGTCTTGTCCAGGGCGAGATTGATCGACTCAGCAATTCGTTTAAGACATTGCGTAACGCTGATCTCATTCAGATGGCTTCCCGGATGGAAATTGAGCAATTGCAACCCCAACAGTTCACATCGCTGCATCTCATCGAGAAATGCCATACGCGACTTTTCCAAAGCCGTACTGTCCGGATGTCCCAGATTGATCAGATAGCTGTCGTGTGGCAAAATATGCCGAGGAGCATATCCTAGCCGTTCGCAATTTACCCTGAACGCTTCAATACTCGCGTCACTCAAAGGAGGCGCACTCCATTGGCGCTGATTTTTAGTAAACAGCGCAAAAGCTCCTGCGCCGATCGCATCTGCATTGAGCGGTGCACGGTCGACCCCGCCTGCGGCACTGACATGTGCTCCGAAATATTTCATAATTTTCTACGTTTAATGTAAAAACGGTTTTCCCAAACGAAGGTACAAGTATTCAAGTAAAAGTGCAATATTCCCCGCCTCTTTTGACAACCACTCACGAAATAATATTATCTTTGTCCGATAGACTGCACTGCATTTGCCACCAACACCTGCAAACATGAAATCATCGAGATACCTGCTTTTGCTTTTGTTCGTAATCATGTCACAGGGGGCGGCAGCTCAATTTACAATCAAAAACATCGGAGAAGATTGGTCGAACACACAATTGCGGGACGCCAGAATTAAAGTCAAACCTCTCGAAGGCAATCGTTATTATAGCGAAGCCTTTGCCCGGGCTGAACGTAAACGAATCTTTAAGGAGAGAAACTACATCGAAGTCCACCCGACGGTATCTCTTGCGCTGAATCAATTCAGAAACAACCCCAACCAGCAAAACACGTTCAATATGCGTGTATGGCTGTTTTACAGACATATCCACACAAAAAACAACTTTACGCTTGACTCAAAATTTGAAGGAGCCTATGGTTTTTATATCAACACGGAAAAATGGTACCGCAACGAAGACTGGTTTCGGCACAACATGGACTTGAGTTGGCGTTTTGCCAATAGTTGGTCATATGCCGGTTCAACAGCGATCAGCAGCCAATTCACCCAGGCATTTGACGGTAACGGGACCCTTGTATCCACAGTGCTTGCCCCTTTATATTTCACAATATCACCCGGTATTATTTACCAAAAAGCGGGCAAACCGCTGAAGATCGTATTCTCTCCTGCAGCAGGCCAATGGACTCTTATTTTCAATAAAAAGGTTGCCTCATTGGGGTGGTATGGCGTCCCGGCAGGACACGTAGGCTATGCCTCATTGGGTGGCAAGATCCGTTTCGAATACGAAAAACGATTTGCCAAAGATCGTTTCCGCTATTGGACCGATTCAGAGCTCTTTTTCGATTGGCAATTAGATCGCGACCCGACGTTCTTTTGGAACAACTCACTGGAAATGACCGTCATGAAATATTTAAAAATGATCTTTTACGTCCAAGCCACATATAACCGCACTGTACCGACCAAAACCAAATCAAAATGGTTGCTGAACTATTCGTTCACGCTAGGATTCGATATGCATTACAAAAACAAATAGACTTCGACATATAAAATATGCACAGAAAGGAGTAGGTATGTATAATAACAAAAAATATTCGATACTTCTACCCATAGTCGTCAGCATCTGTCTTGTAGCAGGTGCCGTGATCGGTATGGTCATCGCCCCGCGTCCGGGAATCCAACAGGCTGCTTCATCAGAACGGGCCCTCGGCTCCGGAGGATCGAAATTAGCAAAAATCATACAGTTGACCGGAACGCTGTATGTCGACCCCATATCGACAGACTCGATCATCGAGGAGACAATACCGCTTTTACTTTCTGAACTCGATCCACATTCGGTCTATATCCCGGCCAGCGACATGGCCGAAGCCAATGAAACGCTCGATGGAGAATTCGACGGGATCGGCGTAATGTTCAATATGGACACAGACACGGTTATCATTCTGAACGTCATTTCGGGAGGGCCGAGCGAGAAAGCCGGCGTACTGAACGGCGACCGTATCATCACCATCAATGATTCGTTGGTCGCCGGGGTCAAGTTCGGACAGGATAATATCATGAAATGCCTGCGGGGTCCTCGAGGCACGGAAGTGCGACTGGGTCTCCAACGTCGCGGAGTAAGCGAACTGGTTCCGATCACCGTCACCCGTGACGTGATTCCGATCAAAAGCGCCACAGCAGCTTTCATGATTGAGCCCGGCGTAGGCTACCTCAAGTTAACAGCCTTTTCGCGTACGTCACACGAAGAGATCGCCGAGGCACTCGGTCGGCTCCGGGCAGAAGGTATGCAGAAACTGATTTTCGACCTGCGCGACAACACGGGAGGATTCCTTGACCAAGCGATTCTGATCGCCAATGAGTTTCTACCTAAAGACAAGTTGATCGTCTACACCGAGGACCGGTTCAAAAAACGGAACAGCGAATACAGTGACGGATCGGGCCGTTATCAGGACATTGAACTCGATATTCTGATCAACGAAGGGAGTGCCTCGTCGAGCGAGATTCTGGCCGGAGCCATCCAAGACAACGACCGAGGTATGATCATCGGTCGCAGATCATTCGGGAAAGGCCTCGTCCAACAACAAATCCCATTCAATGACGGGTCAGCCATACGTCTGACAATCGCTCGCTATTACACACCCACAGGGCGGTGTATCCAAAAGCCTTATACACCGGGTGATGAAGAGGGATACCGTAACGACCTGACCAATCGATACCTGCACAACGAGATGTTCTCGGCCGACAGCATCAAATTCGACGACAGTCTGCGCTACGAGACGCCGGGAGGTCGTGTGGTATACGGTGGCGGAGGGATCATGCCCGACATATTCGTACCGATCGACACCTCAGACGTATCGCCCTACTTCTGGGAGGTAACGGGTAAAAACATATTATACCGTTATACTTTGGAATATACGGACCAACATCGCGATGCCCTTAATGCGGTACAAACGGTCGATGAATTGCGGACTTTACTCGACAGTGACAAGACCTTGGTGGATGACTTCATCGCATACGCAGCCCGTAAAGGCGTAGCACCTGTTCCACAACAGATCGCACGGTCGCGTAAATTGATCGAGGCACAGTTGCGTGCATACATCGGACGTAATACCCAACTCGATGATATCGGTTATTATGCAAACATCTATCCGATCGACAACGTTATCATGAAGGCTTTGGAGCCTGGAGAATAGACTAACATTACCCACATGACCCATAAAAACAAAATCGGGATTGTCACCGTATCGGTTGCCATTGTACTGATTGTATGGCTCTCGGCTGAAGGGCGGAAACATACTGAATCAGCGGCACCTCATAATCACAAAATCGAAGCCACGCTATCGGCTCCCGACGCTGACACGACAGCCATCGTGGATACAACGGCACATACAGACTCTTCAAGTACACAATAAGACGCACGATCGAACGTCGCTCGCCGAATAACAACGGCACCGTCTTTTATTAAACGGTGCCGTTGTTGCTTTATCCATTTTTCAGGAGACAATAACCAACAGACGTTACTCAATCGAGCAACATACCGGCGTAATATCGGAGTGAGATTTCAGAGATTTTCGCCTGATACTGTGCTTGGAGTTGGCGATCGACCGCCTCGAGATAACTACGCTGAATCTCGCGGAATTCGACAGCCGAGATCGTACCTACCCGATACATCAACATGGCCGCCTGAAGGTTAAGCAAAGCTGTTGCAGCCGACTCTCCTTCAAAACCGATCATCGCCAGATTTTTACGATAGGTATTGTATTGCTGGGCTAGATTGCTTCGGACCTCCCATTCCACCTGAGCCGTATTGAGTTCACTTTTTTCAATGCCTTTTTCTGCATTACGGATCTTACGGCGCGTTTCGAAACCATTAAACAGATTTGCCGACAAACGGAAGCCCCAGTTAATACCGTGTGTTTGGCTGAAACGCGTGGGAGAGGCTTCATTATCGGACCTGTTGAATTTATATGCAGTCGTAAAGTCGAGTGTCGGATAGCGTTCAGCCCTGGCGATTCTCAGGTCCTGTTCAGAGATCACCTGACCGGAACGGGCCAACAAAATAGCCGTATTATGTTCC
>CASDSC010000035.1 GCA_949283215.1 uncultured Alistipes sp.
CACCTGATTGATCTGCTGATAATATTGACGGGCATCGTAATTATCGGTCACCTGTGTCGGCAGTGCATTGTATGCCACACGTTCCAGGTAATCGGCCCATTCGACATCGCCGGTGATCTCGAGAATCTTTTCCAGCGAGAACATCATTTCGACGGCCGTACACAATTCAGATCCTTGTGTCGGGTTACCGATCCGCAACAATTCGTCGCCGGCCCACAGACCTGTCGGGAAACCGATCACACGACGTATATCGGAAGCGGCTTTACGTACAGCTCGCAAATTCGCCTCATCGTGATTGCGCTGATAATAGATCACCGGTTCTTTGAAGCCCTGCGCCAGATTGACACAATGCAGGCTGAGCGGTCTCAACACATAATCGCCCGAAAGAAAAGCACCGGTCCAGTCGAAAGTTTGGCGATGAATCAGATCGGCCAACTCAAGCAAGAACTCGTCGCCGGTCAGATTATACAACCACAAGACAACCATCAGATTATCACCACCGCGCTGCTGGCCCCAGTATGTCCAATGGCCCAACGGTTGATTCGGCAGGTTCTCCAACTGATACCGGAAATATCGAGTCAGGAACGGGATTACCCGTTCGTCGCCCGTAGCCATATAATATTGTTGCATCACCTTCAACATCACCATCTTGGGCCACCAGTCGCGTGCATTGTCCCGCTGAAGACCGACTTCATAAGGACGGTCTTCGGACGGACCGAAATAACCATCCTCCTGCTGGCTCTGCAGCGACCACTCGATCCAAGGCTGCACTTTTTCCTTAAGACCTTCGTCATCGAGAATATAGGCCAGTGGCAATAAACCGTCGATCCAATAGGGTCCACGTTCCCAAACATCTCCATCCCCACCGAGCCATCCATTACGAGGCCCCATCACCTGGCTGTATAAACTATCAAGATGACCCGTCATCCCTTGAGCCATCCGATGCAACTGATCGTCAAGCCAACCCGTCGGACGAATGGCCCCCAACGGAAGCTCAATATAAGCCTTTGTCACCAAAGGCGGACGATTAGCCGTATAATTCATATTCGCGCTAAAACCTTGGGATGGTTCCGCAGCAACACCCGAAGACAGAGAGGTCAACATAACGGCACTAATTAAACTGACATTTCGTAACCAATGATTCATAACTGACAACTTTGAAATTTACAATACTCCGCCCCTCAAAACGCCTGCGGATCAATCTCATGAACAAATATAATCAATTTTTTTAAGAATCATATACAGCCCGTTTCCCTTCTTACAAGAGCACACCGAACCAAACGCAATTTACTCCGAGGATACAAAAAAAGCCTGCACGAATCACGGCAGGCTTTAAGTCGTACTCATTGCATTATTTTTTGGCTTTGGCGATCAGTTCGCGGCATTGAGCCTCGGTTATGGTCGCCGGATCAGTCCCTTTCGGAATACGGTAATTCTTACCTCCCGAAGTGATGTATGGACCATAACGCCCGTTGAGTATCTGAATCTCACCGCCGCCGAACTCTTGAATCGGCGTCTTCATTGCCTCTTGACGTTTTTGCTTCTGATCAATCAACTCGATCACACGCTCCAAAGTAATCGTATACGGATCATCGCTGCGATCCAGCGAATAGAACTTTCCGTCATGACGTGCATAAGGGCCGAAACGACCGATTCCGATCACCACCTCCTTACCGTCAATTTCTCCGACCGTACGCGGCAAGGCAAACAGTTCCAACGCCTCCTCCAAGGTAATCGACGCGATCAACTGACCCTTCTTCAGACTGGCGTAAACAGGCTTATCCCCTTCAGTCGTTCCTCCTTTCTGTACCATCGGACCGAACTTCCCGATCCGGGCAATCACCTCTTTCCCGCTCACCGGATCGACTCCCAAATGACGCACCTGATGCGTATGTTCCGGAGCCGTGTTCAACGCTGCTTCGACCGTTTTATGGAAACCGTTATAAAAACTGTGTAACATCTCGACCCAACTTTTCTTTCCTTCGGCAATCTCATCAAACTCTTTCTCTACATTGGCCGTAAAGTTGTAATCGAGTATCGTCTGGAACTGCTGTTCAAGATAATCGTTGACCACCATACCGATATCTGTCGGGGAAAGTTTATTCTTCTCTTTTCCCACCGTTTCGGTCATTACCTTATCCGTCACGCGGTCATTCTTCAAGATCCACTGCTTGTAATTGCGCGGCACACCGGGCCGATTGTCCTTAACTACATAACCTCGTGAAATGATCGTCGAGATCGTAGGCGCATACGTCGACGGACGCCCGATTCCCAGCTCTTCCAACGTTTTGACAAGCGACGCCTCACTGTAACGCGGAGGACATTGTGTAAAACGTTGCGTAGCGGCAATCGAATCCGCCGTCAACACATCGTTCTTTACCAACGGAGGCAATACCGCCGATTCTGCTTCGCCATGCTCATCCTCAACCGATTCGCTGTACAAACGGAGGAATCCGTCGAATCGGACTACTTCGCCACTGGCCACAAAAAGTTCCGAGGCTCCACTCACCGCAATA